>JAKZYK010000413.1:0-2916 GCA_047514485.1 Gammaproteobacteria bacterium | reverse complement strand
GTTCGATGCGCCCCGCCCGTCACAATGGCGCGGTCTGCGTCTGGGGGTGTCGGCAGTGACGACCCGCGGGTTCGGCACCGCGGAGATGGAAACACTCGGGCACTGCATTGCCGACCTGATCCTCGCGGGGGCGGGACCGGATCGCGACGCAGCGGTGAGAACGGTACGAGAGACAGTCGCGATACTGGCGGGGGACGTGGCATCGGGCGGCTGAGCCGTTGACACAGCGAGCGGGACGGAACTGTCCGATGCGCTCCCGCGCATCGGATTGGCGAGTTGCTGGATGCCGGGTTCCGGGCGATCAAGCTCCACGGTGGCAGGCGGAGGACCGGACGATGTGGCGTGCGAAGAACACCGACACGTTCAAGCCGATGGGTCCGTGGATCGAGACCGACTTCGACCTGGACGCAGCCCTGACCCGCGTGCGGGTCAACGGCCGGCAGGTCATCGAGTTCCGCACCAGCCAGATGATCTTCGGCGTCGTCGACTATCTCGTCGAGATCACCAGGTACATCACGCTGCATCCCGGCGACATCCTCTGGATGGGCACCGAGGGGCATGCCGATCCGATCAAGGCCGGGGACACCGTGGACATCGAGATCACCGGCATCGGGACGTTGAGCAATCCGGTGGTCGCCGGCGCCTCCGGCGACAGCGGACTCGCTGGTTCCGGCGGAGGAACGGCGCAAAGCCCCGGATGAGGCTGATGGCGCGTGAGACAACGTCGGACCCTGCCGATGGCGCCGGGATCGCGCTCGCCCTTGCCGCGGCGCTTGCCCCGGCATCCAACGCGGTACGGTATTCGCGGGCGGTGCGCCACCTCGACATCGTCGTCGCGACCCTGCACATGACGATCGCGGCGACAGTGACGGTACTCGTCGTCTCCGTGCTCAACGGCTCGTTCGTGCTGCCCGCCGATGCAACCGGCTGGGGCGGCCTCATCGGCGTCGTGGTGCTCCAGAGCGGTCTTGCGCCGGTGTAATTCGCCGGCATCGCGCGCATCGGCCCGGTCAAGAGCGGCATGCTCTCGAACCTTCAGCCCGTCACGAGCATCGTCGCCGCGTTCCTGTTTTTCGGCGAATGGCTGACTCCGGTTCAGCTCCTCGGCGGCACGATGGTCATCGCCGGCATCCTGATCATGCAACGGCACGATGCGCGCGCCGCGGCGTATCCCACGTGAGAAGCCGGAGGCACTGGATTCTCCAATCATCCACCGGCGATCAGTTGACGAACTCCTCCTCGCTTCGATGGCACTCGATGGTATGTCCGCCGCCGAGGCTCCGGGTCGGCGGCGTTTCCAGATCGCAGGTACCTTCGATCGCAAGCGGGCAGCGATCGAAGAAGGGACAACCGATGTCGGTCAGCTTGACCACGCGATCGATGCCGGCCTGTGCCTCCTGGGTCTCCATGGTCTCTTCCAGCCAGCCGATCCGCAGCTCCGGAACCGAGGCGATCAGCAGCCGGGTATAGGGATGGTAGGGGGGCGAGAGCACCTGGTCCGTCTTCCCCTGCTCGACCACCCGTCCCGCGTAGAGCACTACGATCTCGTCCGCGAAAGAAGCGATGGTGGAGAGATCATGGCTGATGAAGACGAACGACACGCCGGTCTGCTTGCGCAATCGCTTGAGCAGCTCGATTACGTTGGCGCCGACGATGGTGTCGAGCGCCGAAATGACCTCATCGCAGAGCAGCACCTCGGGTGACGCAGCGAGCGCACGCGCCAGATTGACACGCTGCTTCTGTCCGCCGGACAGCTCTTCGGGATAGCGCCCGGCGAATTCCGCGGGCAGCTCGACCATTTGCAGCAGCTCCCCGATGCGCCTTCTCTTCCCTTCTCCCTTCAGTCCGAGGTAGAACTCGATCGGGCGGCCGAGAATATGGTCGATCCTCTGGCGTGGATTGAGCGCGGTGTCCGCCATTTGAAAGACGAACTGCACCTTCTGGAGCTCGCCGCGGGCACGGTCGCGGAGACTCGGTTGCAGTCTCTGTCCATCCAGCAATACCTCCCCCTCCCTCGCCGGCAGCAGACCCGACAACACCCGGGCGAGGGTGGACTTTCCGCAGCCGGACTCGCCGATCACACCAACCGTGTGGCCCCGGTGAACGGTGAGGTTGACGTCGCGGAGCACCTTGACGGCCGCCGCGCCCTTTCCGTAGCCAGCGGTGACGTTCCTCGCTTCCAGAGCAAGTGCGTCGCGTTCGTGCTCGTCGGAGGTTTCATCGCCTTGGCCGGCCGCCGGCGGCGGACGCACCGCGGCCATCAGCCGCCGCGTGTAGTCGTGCGAGGGATTGTTGATGATCCGGTCGGCGGTGCCCTGCTCCTGGATGTCGCCCGCGTATAGCACCACGATGTGATCCGCGATCTGCGCCACCACGGAGAGGTCGTGCGTGACGTAGACGGCGGCCGCTCCTTCCTTCTGGATGACCGACTTGAACGCCTTGAGCACTTCGATCTGGGTGGTCACGTCGAGGGCGGTGGTCGGCTCGTCGAGGATCAGCAGATCCGGGTTGCCGCACAACGCCATTGCGGCCATCAGCCGCTGCAACTGGCCGCCGGAGACCTGGTGCGGGTAGCGCCTGCCCAGGCGGTCCGGGTCGGGAAGCTCCAGGGCTCGGTAGAGTTCCTCGGCGCGGCGGTCGGCCTGCTCCCGGGTCAACTGGCCATGAAGAATGGGAGATTCGGTGACCTGCTCCCCGATGGTCAGCGCGGGATTGAAGGTGGCGGCGGCGCTCTGCGCGAGGTAGGCGACGCGCTGGCCGCGAAGGGCGCGTTTGTCCTCCGGCGCCATGGAGATGATGTCGCGGCCGTCCAGCCTGACCTCGCCGCTGGTGAACTCCAGCCCGGGCTTGGCGTATCCCAGCGCGGACAGGGCGATGGTGGTCTTGCCCGAACCCGACTCGCCGATGAGCGCGACC
>JAKZYK010000412.1:0-6271 GCA_047514485.1 Gammaproteobacteria bacterium | reverse complement strand
GCACGCAGCGGTGACGTTGTTGGACGAGTCCGTGATCTCTACGCACAACGAGCTCGGTGTGCCTATCCGGTTCAAACGGTTCGTAAAGAGCCGTTCCGGTTTGTCGATCAGCTCCAGCACGTGCGCATTGTTGGCCCCGGCAGGCGTCCACACGGTTTGCGTGCGCTCCCAGTAGCCCGAGCTCGGGCTGTCCCAGACGATGAACATCCGGGCGAAGCCGCGGTAACCGCTGAAGGTGCTGTCGCTGTTATTGTCGTAGGAGTCGAACTCCGGGACGCGCCCCCCGGGCGGCCCCAGGCGGGTTGCTACGGTGCCGACTGTGCTCGTAGCGAATTCAAGCACGCTGGAGTCGTACACGCCTCTCACGCGGATCCGGTATGTCAGTGTTCCGTCCCACGCGACCGTCGCCTTGGCGCTGCCGTCGGGGAGCTCGAGGGATACCGTGAAGTCGTTCGCTGGCACTGTGTTGCGCGCCGCTAGCTGGAGCCTCGCCCACGGCGAGCAAGGCCCGCGTCGTTCTCCACTCCCGACCGTACATATCTGGGCTTCGTAATTGGCGCCCGGCTCGAGGTAGCGCAGGAGTAATTCGCGTTCGTTCGCTCTCACCTTCCGGAAGCTAGCGCCTAGTACTGTGCCGACGGTTCTGTATCGCACGTGGTAGCCCTGGATCCCGCTCGCGTTGGGTGGCGCCTGCCACCTTGCCCGCATCAGGCCCACCGCCCCCGACGGCGCATCGACCACCACCCCGAAGGGGGCGCCGCGCACCGCCACGCTGACCACGATGTCGAAGGTGTTGCTGACCGAGGCGCTGCCGTCGCTCGCCGTCACCTTCACCGAGACCGTCGCCACGTCCGCGGTCTGGGGCGTGCCCGAGAAGGTCCGCGTGCTGGCGCTGAAGCTCAGCCACGAGGGCAACGCGGTCCCGTCGGCTTGCGTCGCGTTGTAGGTCAGCGTGTCGCCGTTCGCGTCGCTGAACGTGGTGGCCGGAAACGCATAGCTGAACGCTGTGGCCGCCGTCGCAGTCTGGTCCGGTATGACGGTTGCCACCGTCGGGGCGGTGTTGGTGCCGGTCTTCGCGTAGCCCTTGATGGCGATTTTCTTGGACTGGGTGTGAGGGAGCCATGCGCCCGTCGTAACACCTTTGAGTCTATATACGCTGACGTCTGCAATGCTCCAGCCGGACTGGCCTCCCGAATCCTCGTTGTCGCTTGCGGTGTTTTGCAGGGCGTTCGCGACACTGGAAGAGCTGTCCACATGCACGAAGTAGGTGGTGCTGGCTGCGAGGTCGATACCAGACGTGGTGTAGGAATTCAATGCTGTGTCAATGAGGCTGGACGGACTTGTGAGGTTGTCGACAGAGACGCCCGGACTCCCGCTGACCTCGGTCCAGATGGACACGGTGTATGAATCGGTACCAGAATAGGCGGCAAAGTCGATGTCGACTCCGGTGAGCGTGTAGCCGGCGGCGTTTGCGCCAGTGGTGAACGCCTGAGCCTGGTCGTATGCGTGAAGACTTCCAAAGTCCCCGTCCGTTTGACCGGTGTTGCTGATGAGGCTGATGGCGGTCTGGGCGGCGGCGGGTGACGGGAGGGCGGTCCCCAGCACGGCGAAGACGAGCAGCGAAGCCGCGAGGCGACGGACCTGGGCACCGTGACCGGCGCGGAATGGCTGGTACCACTTCGGCTCCGGACTACGCGCGGGCTCCGTTGCGTCGGAGGTCCGTTCCACCCGACCATGCCCGTTCATGGGCACGTGCTCAGGTAGCTCGCCCGACTTCGAGTTCACTCCGACCGGCGCTTCGCCGGTGGCACTGCGAGGGTTCCGCGCGTCGTCGTGTCCGGATGCGTCCTGCATGTCGATGTTGCTCCTCGTGCCTGCCATTTCCCTTTCCTCGTGTTGGTCCACACGGGTCTCTTGCCCGCGCTTCAGTACGCCGAGCGCGCGCGCGACGCCTGACGGTGAGCCGTTGTGGTGGCCTCGGCTCGGTGTGGGTGCCGTCTGGGTCGCTGTCGATCGGTGGAGGTTCATCGCCGTCATCCTTTGCGATGTTGGTTTGTCAATGGGCTCGATAGGGTATGGCGCTGCGGTTGTGTAACGGTGGAGTGCCCCATAATTTGCGGGATACTACACCGTATCCCCGTCACCTCGTCCCGATTGCGTCACTTGCGTTGCGTTGGGCCCTCGCGTCGCGATTTCTCGTCCAACGTCGAGCGTCCACGCTGTGACTGCGCCGTCCCCTGCATGCTCGGCCACGGTGCTTCATCCCGTGCACGCAGTGTTCTCGCACCGCTCCCCACGTTCTTTGCGCTCGCGCTGCTCCGCGCGGGCGTTGCGGCGCACGGGCCGCGTCGCAACCCGACCGAACGCCGGCTGCGGTCGTGCCGCGGCAACGGTCTCTCTCCTGGGGTGTGCTTCGCTCGCTCCGCACGACGCGGGGCACAGTCCCTCGATGCGAAGTTCGTGTGGCGGGACTCGCCGGTCGGGCGTGGCTCAGGGGCGATGCGTGGGGTGCTCGGCGCGCCTCGTCCCTCGCTCTCGGGCTCGTTGCCGTATCATTCGCCCGTTCTCGGTGGCCGACCCTCTATATCAAGGTGTCGGACACCCTTAACCGTGTTGTCGCTGTAGGACCATTCAACGCATGGACGACTTGGTCGAGGAGGTCAACCGAGCGCTGCGCGTCAGCGGTTGGTCGGCTCGTCGTGCCTCGCTCGAAGCGGTGGGCTCGCCTGAGCTCATCCGTGATCTGCGCCGCGGCTACGTCACCTCGGTGGACAAGTTCCGCACGCTGTGCGCCGTGCTCGGTCTCGAGTTCTACGTCGGGCCGCCGCGCCAGGTCGGCGCGGTCGACGAGCAGCGGCTCGAAGCCGCGGTCGAGGCCACCGAGCTTGCGCTCGAGGAGGGGGACGTCCCCGTGGATCTGGACCCTCGTGACAAGGCCCGGGTGGTTGCCTCCGTCTACGGCTTGCTGGGCGATGTCGGCACGCCCGCGGATGGGCCTCCGGTTCTCACCCGGGTGAAACGGGTGATCCAGGCGATGACGGGAGCGAGGCGCCGGTTCTCGGAGTGAGCCGACCGATGAAGTCTCAGATGTCTACGCTTCGTCGTCGGCGTCGCTTGCGACGAGCATGGTGCGCACCCGCTCGCGCTGCTCCCCACTCAGGTAGGGGACGACCGGGATTGCCCGCAGCTCGTCATCGGCCGTGTGCAGCCGGTCGTCGCTCCATGCGAATGCGTGTGCGATCTCCTCCGGGCTCAGCGTGGCGCCGATCGCGAGCGTGAGCGGATCGTCGTTGTTGCCGGCCCTCTCGAATTCCTCCGGGCCGTCGTCGCAGGTGTGCCCGTACTGCTTCGCCATCATCGTCTGCACGATGGCCGTGAGCATGGCGATTTTGCGACCTCGATCGTTGTGGTCCATGAAGAATGCTCTCCGGGTTTTGTCACCGCGTGCTGAGCGAGCCACGCCCTTACGCGGGCGCGCTCGCTCCCGGCCGGGGCACTCAGCCCTCGGGCCGTTCTCGCTCGTCGCAGGGGCGATGGGGGATAGGGAGCCGCGGACGCGCGGGCGTGGGGTTGAGCGGCGGTGGCGTTCACGCGCCTGCGGGGGTGGTTGTGCCGTTTGCGGATCCACTTCGATGTTCATCTTCCGAGTTGTACCGGTTGAGCGACCGCTCTGTTGGTTGATCGCGCGATCGTTCAGCGAATCGACAGGAGGTATCGGCGCAGGCTTTCGCCCCGGCGCAAGCCCAGCTTCACGCGAATGTTCTTCCTGTGGAAATCGACCGTAAAGGTCGACCGGGAGAGCGTCGTCGCGATCTCCTTGCTCGTCTTGCCCCGCATCACGAGCTGCGCGACCTCCACCTCGCTCGCGCTCAGCACCACGAACTCGCTCGTCATCCTCGACGAGAGCGACGAGGTCAGGGCCCGGAGATTGGTCTCGGCGAGCTCCAGGTACTCGTGTTGCGGGCTTTCGGCGCTCGCGTAGCGCCCCGCCTTCGCGATGTGCGGGACCACGAGGGTGTTGATCTGCTGAAGGAGCTGCTCGTTGTACGCACGCTGCGCGGTCTCGGCGGTGGAGAGCAGGACACGAAGCGCCGTGTTGGCCTCTTCGAGCTCGCGGGTGCGTTTGGCGACGCGCTCCTCCATCTTATCGAGCGCTTTCTGCAGCGCGGACTCGAGGCGCTCGCGTTGCGCGATCTCGACGAGCGAGGCGAGGCTCGCCTCGACCACTCCGCCGAACGCCTGCAGCCCTTCGCGAAAGAGCAGCGCGTGCTCGTTCCTCTGTCGGTCGAGCACGCAGATGGTTCCGAACCGCTCGCCGCCGGGCCACTTCAGCGGATAGCCGATGTAGAACTTCATGTTGTCGGCGCGCTCCCCGATGTGCGTCCAGTCGGGATCCGTTGCCGAGTCCTCGATCACCAGCTCTCCGTCGTTTCTGAACACGCCGAAGCAGTAGACCGATTCGTCGAGGTCGTGGGCGTGTCCGACCGCGTAGGGGTTGCCCTCGGTGCGACTGCTCACGAAGACGGTGTGGTTCGGGAGTTCGGTGCGCATGATGAGGCTCGCCGGAACCTGCGCGAGCTTCGCGACCAGGTCGACCACGCGCTGCCACTTCGCGATCGTCTCGGGCGGGATGTCGGGAAGATCGACGCTCATGGGCGGAGCTCCGGGGTTCGAGCCAGCGACCGCAGATCGGGGGATCGTCGGTCCGGATGCGACCGGTCGAGCGCATTTCTGCGCGCTCCGGCCGCGCCTGGCTCACTCACGGCTCTTCGCCCGGTAGGGCGCCCACAGCCGTTGGGCTCGCGTTTGCCCCCATTGCCGGTCCTGGTCTGCGTCAAGCGCCAAGAAACCCCGTTCGGACGGAGACTCGTACGAGTACGTACGGGCCGATGTTAAGTCTTCGCACCCGCCCCTTGATGGCGGGAAAGTGGTAGGAATATTCACAGGTGTGACTGCCACTAACCTTCTTCGGGTGCTGGCACATTCGGCCTTCCTCACCCGGGTAAGCGACATCATCGCATTGATAATCAGGCGATTTCGACGATTCCTCGCGTCCCGGTGTCGGGGCGCATCGGTGCGCCGGGGTCGATGCGGGCCGCCCCCTGGGCCTGATTTACATGCCTGATCGCGTCGCGCAGACTCCGGGCGCTTAGCGCCGCCGCCAGAGCGCACCCCTCTCGTTGCCTGTACGCCGTGCACAGCCGATGACATCGGCTGTGCACGGCCAAGTCCAGAGACAATTTGCGCCGGTTCCTGCGGTACTGTCGGGGGCCGGTGACCGATACAGTGCGCATGAGGACTCGTGCCCCGAGCTCCCTGACCGCAGGTCTCGATGTGCGGCGTTTCCTGCTTGTGCTCAGTCGCTGTGGGGGGCGGGGGCCCTCCGTCGCGCGGTGTTTTCCAGTTCCTCCTTCTCGTATTCTGTGTGCTGTGCTGTGAGCGGCTTCGCCTCGGCCATCGCTGGTACCCTGTTTGCTTGTGCCGGCGGCCCTTGCGCCCTGCGGCCGCCTTCGGGCTCTGCGCCTACACCGGAGGTGTCCCGGTTCCATTCCCTGCGGCCGTTGGCGGCGGCATGCTTGTCGTGCGCCCCGGGACAGTCCAGGCCCGACGAGCTTCGAGCGCTCGCAGCTTCCCCCGCGACGGCCGACCGAGGGACGCGCTATCCCTTCCCGATACGCGCCACAGCTTGGGGCTCCGTCCCGGTCCGGAGGTTTTGTTCAATGGTTCGTGCCGCCGCCTTCCTCTCCCTGGTCCTCGTCGCGGCCGGCGCAGCCGGCGCCGGTATTTCAGGTGTGGCGTCGGTCACCGACGGCGACACGCTCAGGATTGGGTCTGAGCGCATTCGGCTCCACGGCATCGATGCGCCCGAGTCGGCACAGAGCTGCCGCGCCAGCGGCAAGACCTGGGCTTGCGGCGAAGCCGCCACCCGAGCGCTTCGCGAGCGCATCGGCCGCCGGCCGGTCGAGTGCGCTGAGCGCGACCGCGACCGCTACGGGCGTACCGTCGCGGTGTGCCGGGTCGCAGGTGCTGACGTGAACGCCTGGATGGTCTCCCAGGGCTGGGCGGTGGCGTACCGGAAGTACTCGACGGATTACGTCTCATACGAGACCGCCGCGAAGGCGGCCCGCCGGGGCGTGTGGCGGGGCGAATTCGTCGAGCCTTCGCGCTGGCGCCGCGGGGAGCGGCTCGAGGCCGCCGCCGCGGGCGGCGCGGGCGATTGCCGCATCAAGGGGAACATCAGCCGGAAGGGCACGCGCATCTACCACGTGCC
>JAKZYK010000411.1:0-4351 GCA_047514485.1 Gammaproteobacteria bacterium | reverse complement strand
GGGTCGGTCGTTCTCCAGGCTCGAGCGCCATTTCGGAGTCACCCAGACGTTCTTCCAGCTCTCGGGCAGTCCGTCGGTGGTCTGCGCCGCGCCGCCCACGGATCTCGACGATCCGGGCGCCATTCCGCGCCCCGAAGACGTGCGGGCGTTTCTTATCGACATCGAAAAGGGGTTCTCCTTCGCCCGCGGCACCTGGCACTCGCTCGATCGATTCGTGCTTGCCCCGCCGGGGGCGACGTTCGCGATCCTCAACGTCGACCCGAATCCCAGCCAGATCGTCGACTTCCTGGACGGGACCTCGCTCCGATTCGCGAATCTCGACGCCGGCCCGCCACCGACACGCACCGTGGTCGACACCGGGCCGCCACTGGAGTTCGAGCTCTGAGGTGGGGCGAGGTCCGACTATTCGGCCAGCGCGCTGAGCTGGAGCGTGAGCCCCTGTCGAATGTGGGTAATCATCGCTTCGCCGGCCTCGCGTGGATGATCCGTGCGCATCGAGGCGACCAGATCCGCGTGCTCGTGCGGTGATGCGTCCATATCGGCGTGGTCGATGGCGGCGAAGACACGGAACGAGAATCCGCGGTTCCAGATCGCATCGAAGCTCTTGAGCAGATACTCGTTCCCCGCCTCCTTGACGATGCTGCGGTGGATCCGCCGATTCGCGTGGAAATACTCCTCGACGCCGCCGGCCGCGATCGATTCCTCCCGTTCGACAGTGCGTTCGATCCTCTTGAGTGAAGCCGCACTGCGCTGTTCGGCGACGAGCCGCGCCGCGTACCCCTCGATCGCCTCCCGCGCCTGATAGATATCGCGGACCTCGGTCTCGCTGATTCCCCGCACCGTGAATCCGGCGGCGCCGGCCCGGGCGAGGATGCCCTCCTGCTCGAGATGCAGCAGCGCCTCGCGCACCGGGGTGCGGGAGACGTTGATCTCCTGCGCGATCCGGTCCTGCACGATGCGCTCACCGGGCCGAAGGTCGCCTGCGAGTACGGCATCGAGCACCTGACGGTACACCTCGTCGGCCAGACGAGGCCGGGTCGGTTCGATTGATCGAAATGGGCGTCTGGCGGAGCCTTCGGATACGGAGGCGGGCGTCTTGCCTGCGCCGCGGCTCGCCTGCGCGGCCACGATTCGCGGTTTGCTCGGGGTCATGGAAGACGTGGACATTGGCCTTGTCGGTTGAAAGATTGCCAGACCGGAGGAGCGGTTGCCAGTAACCCGTATGTTGAATACAGTATACGGAACGGTGGAGGACTGCGGAATGTGCGGTATTGCAGGACGGATATTGCGCGAGCCGGGGCCGGTGGGCCGGGATCTCGTCGAGCTGATGGACGCGCAGATGCACCGTGGTGCGGACTCGACGGGGTTCGCGCTCTACGGCCCGCCACGCGAACGCGGCTACGTGGTGCGCGCGGTGGGCATGGACCGAAACGAACTCGCGCGCGCTCTCGATGACTTCCTGCGCGTCCTGCGCAACCACGGGTCCGATTTTCTCGAAGATCCGACCTGGGACGATGCGCATAGCCGTCATGTCTCGGTGCGCATGGTCATCGACGACGTCGCCGATCTGGCGCACTGGTCACGGGATGCCGACGGGATGGCTGACCGCATCGAGGTCCAGTCCGTCGGCCGTTCCCTCGAGGTCGTGAAGGATGTCGGAGGTGCCGTCGAGGTCGCCGACAAGCATGGAGTGCGCGACTTCATCGGCACCCACGGCCTCGGGCACGCACGCCTCGCGACGGAATCCTCGGTCTCACCGACGGCCAGCCACCCGTTCTGGGCTCGCCCGTTTCCGGATGTCGCGATTGTCCACAACGGCCAGATCACCGACTACTTCCTGTGGCGCGGCCGGCTGGAACGCCGGGGATACCACTTCATGACCGAGAACGACAGCGAGCTGATTGCGGTCTGGATCTCGGATCGGATGCACCACGGCACCGTGAAATCGGAGGCGCTCGGGGAGTCGATCCGCGAGATCGACGGTGTCTTCACCTACCTGATCGCCGACGAAGGCAGCATCGGGTTCGCCAAGGATCGCTGGGCGATCAAGCCGCTGGTGGCCATGGGATCCGGACTGGAGATCGCGGTGGCGACGGAGGAGCAGGCGGTGCGCCGGATCTACCGCGAGGAAGGCGAGGTCACGAACTACGATGGACCCGGCATGACCCGCACGTGGAATCTCGGCAGCATGGTCGGAGACGCAATCGGAGAAGCCGCCGGTGGAGACGTGGGCGGAGCCGCCGCGTGAGTACGCACGATCTCCTGGCCGGCAGCCGCCCCATCCGCGAGGTGAACGCGGAGATCCGGGCAGCGGCCGGCGAAGGCCGGGACGTCGTCGTTCGCGATACACGTTCGCGCCACAACCTGGCGGTCGGCATGCCGGCCGGCGCACGGGTCCGCTTCACGGGCAGCGTCGGCTACTACTGCGGCGGACTCAACGACGGCGCGCGGATCGAGATCGAACGCAACGCCGGCTGGGCGGTCGGGGAAGCCATGGCCCGGGGCGAGATCGTCGTCGGTGGGTACGCGGGAATGTCGGCGGGGGCATCGATGCGCGGCGGACTGCTGCACATCAAGGGAGACTCGGGTCCACGCTGCGGCGTCGCGATGAAGGGCGGCGACATCGTGGTCGAGGGCCGCATCGGATACCTCTCCGGGTTCATGGCGCATGCCGGACGCATCATCGCGCTCGGCGGCGCCGGCGAAGCATGCGCCGACTCCCTCTGGGGCGGCGAAATCTGGCTGGCGGGGCCGGCCGCATCGCTCGGCATCGACACCCGGCTTACCGAGCCGGATGCGGAGGAAGTCGCGGCGGTGGAGGCATTGCTTGCCGGGCGCGGGCTCGCCGACTCCTCCCGCGAATGGCGAAAGGTCGTATCCGCACAACGGCTCTGGCATTTCGAGAGCAGGGACGCAAAGGCATGGCTGATGATTTGACGCACGGGTACCGGTACCCCTTCGACCCGGCGTCGGAAGATGCCGTGGCCATGCGCGACGGTGCCGCGCCGGGACGCCCGGCGGGCGTGCCCGGTTCCTACGACACGGGAGGCTCGCCTCGCTGGTCACCGGAGACGATTGCCAACGTGCACGCGATGGCCCAGCTCGGGCGCTACCAGCTCCGCGGCTACAGCACGTTCAACCACCGGATGCCGAGCTTCGACGATCTCGTGTTCGTCCCCGCGACGATGACCCGGCTGCCGCTGGAGGGATACCGCGAGAGCTGCGAGACGAAGACGGTCCTGGGCGATCGCCCCGGTCTGGTGTCGGAGCCGATTCGCCTCGACATTCCCATCTACGTCGCCTCCATGTCGTTCGGGGCGCTCTCCGCCAGCGCCAAGGCCGCCCTCGGTCATGGCGCTTCGAAGGCCGGCTCGATGACCTGCACCGGCGAGGGCGGGATGCTGGAGGAAGAGCGGGCCGCGTCGTCGAGGCTGATCTACCAGATGACGCCTTCGCGCTACATGCTGGATCTCCAGCACCTGCGGATGGCGGACGGCATCGAGCTGGCGGTGGGCCAGGGTGCGAAGCCCGGCACGGGCGGCGTCCTTCTCGGCATGAAGGTGTCCGACCGGGTCGCGCGCATGCGCTCGTTGCCGGTCGGGGTGGATCAGCGCGCGACGGTGCGCCACCCCGACTTTCTGGGCGCGGACGACCTGCCGATCAAGATCGAGGAGTTGCGCGAGGCCACTGGATACCGGGTGCCGATCTTCCTGAAGATGGGCGCGACCCGGCCGCGCTACGACGTGGCCATCGCCGCCAAGGCGGGCGCCGACGTGATCGTCGTGGACGGTGCGGAAGGAGGGACGGGCGCATCGCCGGAGATTCTCCTGGACCACACCGGCATCCCGACCCTCTCGGCGATCCGCCCCGCGCGCGAGGCACTGGACGAGTGCGGCATGTCCGGCGAGGTCTCACTGGTGGCGGCCGGCGGTATCCGGTCCGGGGCGGATGCGGCGAAGTGCCTTGCGCTCGGCGCGGACGCGGTGATGATCGGTACCGCCGCGCTCATGGCGCTCGGGTGCAACTCGCCGCGCTATCTGCCGGACTACGAGGCGCTCGGGACGTCCCCCGGGCGCTGCCACCACTGCCACACCGGAATGTGCCCGGTCGGGATCACGACGCAGGAGCCGCACCTGGAGGCCCGCCTCGACGTTCCCGCCGCGGCCGAGCGGATCGCCCGATTCCTCACCGCGATGACGATGGAGATCACCCTGCTGGCGAAGGCATGCGGCAAGTCATCCGTCCACAACCTGGAAGTCGAGGATCTGCGGGCGCTGTCCCTCGAAGCCTCCGCCTTCACCGGTGCACGGCTTGCGGGGATCGATCGGGCGTTTTCCTGGTAGCGACGCCG
>JAKZYK010000410.1:0-2864 GCA_047514485.1 Gammaproteobacteria bacterium | reverse complement strand
GGGACGAACCGACAGGCGGTCAGCGTATCCAGTCAACGGCAGCATGGCGATTGGCTCCTCGGGTCCGGCGTCGTTGCAGGCATGGGGGCGGTATTCTCACAAAATCGAGTGGGCAGGGGGCAACTGTCCGAGCGCACGTCAGCCGCTGCCGCTCGCGCTACGCAGACATGATCTTGATATCGCGCACCGGCAGATAGAGCAGAAGTGAGATCACGATCATCAGTGCGAGAATGCCGAAGACCGATCGATAGGCGATATCGGGCGCCGCCTCGCCGACTTCCGTGAAGCTGCCGATGATGAGGCCGGTGACGCTCTGCATCGTCGCAACCCCGAAGAACACCGCGACGTTCTGCAACGTGAGCCCGCGCCCGACGAGGTGATCCGGGAGCACGGCGCGGGCGTGCGCGTGATTGAGCATGATGTGGGCGCTCGTCACCGCGAACGCGATGAGCAGCCCGGTCGCCGGCCACAGACCGATGCCGGGCCAGAACGCGAGGATGAGCAGAATGGCCGCCGACGCGATGCTGCCGCCGACGATGGCGCGCTTGCGTGACCCGAGCTTGCGCTCCACGACCCCGTAACCGATCACTCCGGCCAGCATCACGAAGTTGATGACGAACAGCACGTTGCCACGAAGCACTCCCTGCAGGCCATGGACGTCGTTCAGGTACGGGCCGGCCCACAGCCCGATGATGGCGATGATGCTGCCGTAATTGACGAACTGGATCGCGCAGACATGCCAAAGCTGTCGGTTGGCGCACGCCGCCCTGACGCCGCCGAGCATCTCGCCGAACGTCTCGCGCGCGCTCTCGATCTCCTGTCCCGGCGGTGCGTCGCGCACCATCGCGAACAGCAACCCCGCAAATCCGAGGGTGATCACGGCCATCGCCCAGAATGCTCCGCGCCAGCCGATGGTATCTGCCGCCGCCGCGAGCGGCGTCGTCGCGAAGAGCACCCCCGTGCCGCCGATGACGTAGACCATCGCGCTCAGCTTCGCGAACCGCTCCGGCGGGTACCACCGGGCGATCGTCACTAGCATCCCCATCAGCCCCGCCGCGCACCCGATGCCGATGAGAGCGCGCCCGATGGTCAGCCCAACGACTCCCTCGGCCATCGCGAAGACCGCCGAGCCGGCGGCGGCGAGCACGAACAGCCCGGACATCGTTCGCCGCGGGCCGAACCGATCGAGCAGCATCCCGGTCGGTATCTGCATGATGCCGAACGCGAAGAAGAACGCGCCGGTGATCACCCCCATCGCCTCGGACGAGATGGAGAGCGTGCGCATGAGCTCGGGGGCGATGACCGCATTCGACACCCGAAAGAACTGGCTGGCCATGAACCCCGCACAGAGCACGGCGAGCATGCGGGTCACGATCCACGACTGCACCGGAGGAATCGAAGCAGGGGTCATCGCCGTTCCCGACATGCCGCGCGCCCGGACCGCACCGGAGAGGCCGCGATTGGCCTCACGCTGTCACCGGAACGCTCATTCAGTCGAGCCGCACGTATTCGAAGCCGCGCTCATCGCCATTCCCGGCATGCCGCGCGCCGGAACCGCACCGGAGAGGCTGCGATTGGCCTCACGCTGTCCACGGAACACTAACTCAGTCGAGCCGCACGTATTCGAAGTCGATGGGCTGTTGATTGATGCCCCTGGAAGGCGGTGCGATCCAGTTGGCGAACCGGCCGGGCTCGGTGATCGCGTCCGGCATCAGCGAGCGGACGTAGGCGCGATCGCACTCGGCCGGCAGCCACTTCTCCTCTCGGCACCGCCAGGCGCCGGCCTCGATCACCGCGCCTTGCGGCGTCACGTCCAGCCCGGCGAACACACCGACCCGGCGATTGAACGCGACGTGCGGGAGGGTGAGCTCGAAGTCCACCTCGAAGCTGCGGATCACGCGGTTGATCCGTCCGATGCCGATCTCCACGTCCGCGATGAAGTCATCGCGCAGGCGTTCGTTGAGGGCGTTGAGAGCGGACGCATCGACCCTGCGGAACGCCCCGTCCTGCCATCGCAGGACCGAACAGGTGGACTGGCTCAGCCGGTGATCATCGTCGACGTCGGCCTCGTGGAAGCGGCCCTTGAGCCCGCTCGTATAGCCCGCCGCGGCATTCGTCGAGACCTCCGCGCCGAACAGATCGAGGGTCACGCTGAAGTGGAAGTTCAGGTACTTCTGAAAGGTCGGCAGATCGATCACGCCGAACCTGCGCACGTCGTCGGTGCGGTGCTCGCGCATGATCTCGCAGGTGCGCTGCACCACCCGGGCGAGCCCGGTGATGCCCACGAACATGTGATGCGCCTCCTCGGTCAGCATGAAGCGGCAGGTGCGCGCCAGGGGATCGAAGGCCGACTCGGCAAGGGAGTGGAGCTGGAACTTGCCGTCGCGATCGGTGAGGAAGGTGAACATGAACAGCGCAAGCCAATCCGGGGTCCGTTCGTTGAAGGCGGTGAGGATACGCGGCCGGTCGGCGTCGCCGGAGCGGCGCTCGAGCAGCGCCTGCGCCTCCTCGCGCCCGTCGCGGCCGAAGTAGGCGTGCAGCAGGTAGACCATCGCCCAGAGGTGACGCCCTTCCTCGACGTTGATCTGGAAGAGGTTGCGCAGATCGTAGCCCGACGGGCAGGTCCGGCCGAGATGGCGCTGCTGCTCGACCGAGGCCGGCTCGGTGTCGCCCTGGATCACGATCAACCGGCGCAGCGCCGCGCGGTAGTCGCCCGGTACCCGTTGCCAGACCGGCTCGCCCTTGTGGTCGCCGAAGCCGATCCGCCGCTCCGGCTCCGGATCGGCGAGAAAGACGCCCCAGCGGTAGTCCGGCATCCGGGTATAGCCGAAGTTCGCCCAGCCGTCGCGATCGACGGAGGTCGC
>JAKZYK010000409.1:0-5177 GCA_047514485.1 Gammaproteobacteria bacterium | reverse complement strand
GCCACCTTCGCCTTGAACGCTGATGAGTGATTACGTCTCTTTCTCCGGGTCATCTTCTGCTCCTTCTCTCTCGAGATTCCTAAGCTAGAAGATTCCACTTATCAGGTCACGATCCCTGTCCAGCCCCCGGGGTCCAGCTCTCCGCTCTCATCTACCGCCTGCTGTTCAACGCCGCCTCCAAGACCCTGCTCGAGTTCGGCCGCAATCCCCGCTGGCTCGGCGGTGAACTCGGCATCACCATGGTGCTCCACACTTGGGGGCAGAATCTGGGGCAGCACATCCATGTCCACTGCATCGTCACCGACGGCGCCTTGAGCCCGGACCGCGAGCGCTGGCTCACCCCCGTCCGCCGCGGATTCCTCTTCCCCACAGCCGCCCTCTCGAAGGTCTTCCGCGGCAAGTATCTCGACTCCCTCACCACCGCCCACCGCACCGGCGAGCTGCGCATGCCCGGCGCCGATGGCCTCGACGACACCCGCGCGTTCGAGTGCCTGAAGTCCTCGCTACAATCGAACGATTGGGTGCTCTACAGCAAAGCCCCTTTCGCCGACGCCGCCAACGTCCTCGCCTACCTCGGGCGCTACACCCACAAGACCGCCATCGCCAACCATCGCCTCGTCGACTTCGACGCCGAGCAGGTGCGATTCCGATGGCGCGATTACGCCCGCAGCAACAAGCTCAAGGTGATGCGCCTCGACGCCGACGAGTTCATCCGACGCTTCCTCCTGCACGTGCTCCCGCGCCGCTTCACCCGGCTGCGTCACTACGGATTGCTCGGCAATCGAGGGCGCGCTCGCAAGCTCTCCCTGTGTCGAACCCTGCTCGCTCAGCCCACCCCCGAACCTCGTGAGCCGGAAACGCCACAGGCCATGATGTTGCGTCTGACCGGGATCGACATCACCGTGTGTCGGCAGTGCGGACATGGAGCGCTACGTCGAATTCTCCGATGCACTGCTTCTTCCCGCCGGGGTACACATGACGTACGAGAGCGCCGTCTCCGGCGAAGGCCGGCTGGAGTGTTCCAAGCATCTGCTATGTTGCGTGATGACGGGTACTCTCCGTCGTCGAGCGTCGGGCAGGTCGCGGCCGCAAGCAGCGCATCCCATTCCAGAGGTGAGCCATCCGGTGCGGCTTACTCCACCGTCACGCTCTTGGCGAGGTTGCGCGGCTGATCGATGTGGCGCCCGAGCACGAGTGCACAGTGGTAGGCGAAGAGCTGGAGCGGAACCGCCATCACTATCGGGTTGAGCATGTCCTCCGAGCGGGGGACCTCGATGACCGCGTCCGCGCGATCGGCGATGCGATCGTCACCGGGATGGGTCAACGCGATCACCGGGCCGCTCCGCGCCCGCACCTCCTCGATCGAAGCGATCGATTTGTCGAGCAACGCATCGTGCGGCAGTACGACGACGGTCGGAATGCCCGGGGTGATGAGCGCGAGCGGCCCGTGCTTGAGCTCCGAGGCCGGATAGGCCTCGGCGTGGATGTAGGAGATCTCCTTGAGCTTCTGTGCCCCTTCGAGCGCAATGGGAAAGCTGGGGCCGCGCCCGATGTAGAACGCGCTCGCGGCGTGCGCGTAGCGAAGCGCGATCGCTTTCACGAGCGGCTCGGTAGCGAGCGCGGCCTCGATATCGGCGGGGAGGCGCTCCATCGCCTCGACGAGCCGCCGGCCCTGCTCGGGCGACAGATCCCGCGTCCGACCAAGCTGCAGCGCGAGCAGTGCGAGGGTGACCAGGCTGCACGTATATGCCTTGGTCGACGCAACTGCTACCTCCGGACCCGCGTGTATGTAGATTCCGCCGTCGACCTCGCGTGCGATGCTGCTGCCGACGACGTTGACGATGCCGAGCACGCGTCCGCCGCACCGGCGTACCTCCTGCGCCGCCATCAACGTGTCGATGGTCTCGCCCGACTGGCTGACGACGACGTAGAGCGTGTCGCGCTCGATCACCGGGTTGCGGTAACGGAACTCCGCCGCCGGCTCGGCCGAAGCCGGGATGCGCGCGAGTGATTCGATGAGGTGCGCGCCGGTGATCCCCGCGTAGTATGCGGAGCCGCAGCCGAGGAGCTTGACCCGTTTCACGTCGAGCAGCTCGCCGGCGTCGAGATTGAGTCCGCCGAGGTGTGCGGTATGGAATTGATGATCGAGCCGCCCGCCCAACGTGCGTCCGACCGCCTCGGGCTGATCGAGGATCTCCTTGTACATGTAATGCGCATGCCCGTCGCGCTCGTAGGCGTCGTCTTCCCACTCGACAACGGTCGGGGACTTCGAGATCGGGCGGGCATCCATCGACATCGTTTGAAAGCCCTTCGCATCGACTACTGCGACCTCGCCGTCGTCGAGGCGCACGACCTGCCGGGTGTAGCGCACGAGCGCCGCCACGTCGGATGCGACGAACATCTCGCGATCACCGATGCCGATGATGACCGGCGAGCCTTTGCGCGCGATAACGATGCGATCGGGCATGGAGGAGTCGACCACCGCGATCCCGTACGTGCCGCGCACGAGCGCAAGCGCGTCGCGTACCCGTTGTTCCAGCGATTTGTCCTCCGTGCGCGCGATGAGATGGGCGATGATTTCGGTGTCGGTTTCGGAAGCGAACTCGACGCCTTCGGCGGCGAGGCGTGCGCGGAGCGCCGCGGCGTTCTCGACGATGCCGTTGTGCACCACCGCAATGGAGCCGTCCGCGCTCACGTGCGGGTGGGCGTTGGCGTCGCTCGGTACTCCGTGGGTCGCCCATCGCGTGTGCCCGATGCCGAGCTTTCCGCCGAGCCGCTTCGGGAGCACCGACTCGAGCTGGGCGAGCTTCCCCGCTGCCTTGTGCACGCGCAGCGCGCTTCCGGAGACGAGCGCGATACCGGCGGAGTCGTAGCCGCGGTACTCGAGCCGTCTCAAGCCGGACATCAGGATTGGAGCGGCGCTCCGATTGCCGATGTACCCGATAATTCCGCACATTGCGCTGGTCTCCTGTTGGATACCTTGGCAGACTCCTGGCCCCGGCCATCCGGTCCAGTCAGCCGTAGATGATGCGTCGAATCTGGCGTTCGCTGAGCCGCGGCGCCCGAAAACGCCAGCCTTTCAGCTCCGCCGCAACCATCGAGTAGATCGCACGGTTGCGCAGACCTTCGGCCTGAAGCTCACGGTGACGGCGGGCCACGAACGCCTCGGGGGTCTCGCCGTAGAAGCTCACCACTTCCTCGACGATCCGGCGGGCCTCCGAGCGGCGCAGTCCGCTGGTGTGGACCAGATGGTCGAGCAGGCTCGCGGGGATGTGGGAAGGCAGCATGGTACGTAATCGCACCATATGGGGAGAGAGAATTGCAGGAATATACCCGAATCCGGGTTGATTTCTTTCCATATCGCAGGAACTGCATGGAACCGGCGCGACCGCGGAGGGCGAGGCTCGTCTCCGAGACGTGTCACCGAGGCACTGTCGTTCGCCAGCGATCCGTGGCCCAGGCTCGCCGATCCGGCGAGCAGGGACACGACCCGGTGCAACCCGGCGGCGTTGCGGTTTCAGTCGCGCGTCTCTTACTCTTGCACGGTGTCTCCTATCTTCGCGACGGACTGGATTCATCCCATGAACCTTGAAGCCTCCCGCTCCCCGCCGTGCTGCGCCGTGATCCCGACCGGCGGCTTCGACGACGACGCTGCGGGCACGGCGTACAGCTTGGCCGGGGCGACCTGACATGCCACTCGATGCGATGGACGCCTCCGCGCTCGTCCGGGTCGAGGCGGAGCTCGATCAGCGGTACGCGGCGCTGCGGGCCGAGGGGCTGAACCTCGATCTCACGCGCGGCAAGCCCGCCGGCGATCAGCTCGAGCTCTGTATTGCGCTCGACGGTGCGCTCGACGGCGGCTACCGGTCCGGCGACGGTACCGACACCCGCGGCTACGGCGGGAGCGACGGCATTGCCGAGGCGCGACGTCTCGGCGCCGACTGGCTCGGACTCGTCCCGGCACAGATCCTGGCCGGCGGTAACAGCAGCCTCACGCTGATGTACCTGTTCCTGCTCGGCGCCCACCGGTTCGGGCTGGACGGTCCGGAGAGCGCCTGGGCGCATGACGCCGGTGGTGCGCGCTTTCTCTGTCCGGTGCCCGGCTACGACCGGCACTTCTCTATCTGCGAGGATCTTGGCATCGAGATGGTCCCGGTACCGATGACGGGGGAAGGACCGGACATGGATCGCGTCGAGGCGCTAGTCGCCGGCGACCCCGGGGTCCGCGGGATGTGGTGCGTGCCGCGTTTCTCGAACCCCACCGGCGAGACGTATTCCGGCGACACGGTGCGCCGCATCGCCGCGCTCGGGCGCATCGCCGCTCCCGTGTTCCGCGTGATGTGGGACAACGCCTACGCGATGCACGACCTCACCGGGGAGGGGCCGACGCTTGAGAACGTCATGACGCACTGCCGGGCGGCGGGCACGGAGGACAGCGTCGTGCAGTTCGGCTCGACCTCGAAGGTGACGTTCGCCGGTGCGGGCATCGCCTTCTTCGGCGGGTCGCGGCGCAACGTCGACTGGTTCCGGAAGCGGCTCTCGGTGATGACCATCGGACCGGACAAGGTGAACCAGCTCCGGCACATGCGAGTGCTGCCGGACCTGGATGCGGTGCGCGCCCACATGGAGCGCCACGCGGATTTGCTGCGCCCGAAGTTCGCCTGCGTGCGGCGCCGGCTCGAGGACGGCCTCGGCAACCTCGGCATCGGGCGATGGACGGACCCGGCCGGCGGCTACTTCGTGAGCTTCTGGACAGGGCCGGGGCTTGCGAAGGAAACGGTGGGCCTGGCTGCCGAGGCGGGGGTGAGGCTGACCCCGGCCGGCGCCGCCTTCCCCTACGGCGACGACCCGCAGGACAGCCACATCCGCCTCGCGCCGAGCTTCCCGCCGCTCGCGGAGGTGGACCGGGCCATGGAGGTGTTCGTGACCTGCGTCAAGCTCGCGGCGGTGCGCGGCGCCCGGCGGGTACGGGAGGGATGACGCCGCGTACCGAATGCGCGATTCCGTCGTTCGGACAGTGTCGCCATGGCATCGGACCTGCATGGGGTGAGTGACCCTCGTCCCGGGCGAGCCATTTCACCGCCGAATCGCCGACGTACCGACTGACGCATCCGAAAGGCATCCATACGCTATCCGGCCCCACCCGGACCCCATCGGATCCCCGACATGACCGACAC
>JAKZYK010000408.1:0-2602 GCA_047514485.1 Gammaproteobacteria bacterium | reverse complement strand
GACCCAGGGGCGCCCTTCCATCGTCGGGCAGTCGCAATCGATCAGGAATTGGCGTGAGATATCCGGAAGATCACTGAGGCGAACCATATGGAGAATTCCTTGTTGATTGCATTGAATTGAGTATTACCTCGTCGCTCGAATACCGGACGAAATGTCGAGAGGTTCGTGAGCAGACGTTCCGAGTCTGCGCCGCCGGAATATGGTCCGCGGCTCATCTTCCGCCCGCCGCGATATGTTCGAACCCGGCGCTGCGCTCGATCAGCCGGGAAGCTCCCCGCTGCGGGTCTTGGCCGCGAGCCAGCCGCCGTCGATCTTGATCTCCGTCCCGTTGACGAAGTCCGAGTCGTCGGACGCGAGAAACACGGCAGCGCCGGCTACGTCCTCTGGCTGCCCCCAGCGCCCGACGAGGGTCTCCTTGCCCCACGCCGGGCCCGTCTCCGAATCTTCCGCGAAGCTGGCGTTGAACGGCGAGGCGATGAGACCGGGCGCGATGGCGTTGACGTAGATGTTCCGGCCGGCCATGTCCACCGCGATCGCTCGGGTGAGGCCGAGCAGGCCGGTCTTGGCCGCGACGTAGCCGGCGCGGTCCGGCCGTCCCACGAAGCTCGCGATGGATGCCAAGTTGATGATCTTGCCTTTTCCGGTCTCGAGCATCGAAGGCAGGACCGCTTGAGAACAAAGGAACGGTCCGGTGAGATTGACCGCGAGCATCCGATTCCAGTCCTCCTCAGTATGCTCGAGAAAGCCCTTGATCGTCCGCACGCCCGCGTTGTTGACGAGAACGTCGATGCGTCCATGCTTGCGGATCACCGCCTCCGCCATCGCGTCGACACTCGCCGATCGGGCCACATCGACCTCGACCGCCGTGGCCGTGCCGCCGGCGCTCCGAATGCGTTCCACAACGCGCCAGGCGCCATCGAGATCGAGATCCGCGACGACTACGGCTGCCCCCTCGGCTCCATACGTGACGCAGATCGCCTCACCGATCCCCTTGCCACCACCGGTGACAAGCGTCACTTTATCTGTAAGCTTCATACCCTAATTCTCCTTGAAGGTCCTGTCGCTCCGTACGCCCGGCTTACGAGCTCTGAAGTATGAGATCCGCCGCTTTCTCCCCAATCACCATCGCGGGTACGTTGGTGTTGCTGGAGACGTGAAACGGCATCACCGAGGCGTCCGCGACCCGCAGCCCCGCCATGCCGTGCACGCGCAGTTCGGCGTCGACCACCGCATCCTCGCCGGCGCCCATCCGGCACGTGCCGACCGGATGCCAGCAGGTCTGGCCGGTGCTCTGCACGAACTCCAGGAGCTCGTCGTCGGACGAGACGCCGGGGCCCGGACGCACCTCTCGCACGATGACCGATTGCAGCGCCGGCTGGCGAGCGATCCGGCGCACGATCTGCATCGCGCTCGTGCTCGCCGCCCGGTCGCCGGGATGGTCGAGGTAGTTCGCCCGCATCGCAGGCGGCTCCTCGGGATCCGGCGAGCGGATGTGGGCGTGCCCGCGCGATTCAGGGTTCGTGTAGTAGGCCCCGATATGAAACCCCGAGAAGGGGTCCACTCCGTCGCCCACGTAACGCGAGGGGCCGCTCACCAGCGCGCACTGCACCCGTACGTCGGGATATGCCGCTTGCGCGCTGCTGCGGGCGAAGGCGTGCACCCTGAAGCTCGACGTCGCGAACAACCCGCGCCGGGTCAGGGCATAGCGTGCCATCGCCTTTGCGGCATTCCGGCGGCTGCGCAGCAGATCGTTCGCGGTGACCGGCGCGCTGCACTCGAACGTGATGCGCGGCTGGAGGTGATCCCGCAGGTTCTCGCCGACCCCTGGCAGGTGCCTGACGACTTCGACGCCGCGGTTGCGCAGGATCTCCCCGTTGCCGATCCCGGAGAGTTCCAGAAGCTGGGGCGAGTGCAGCGCACCGGCGCAGAGGATGACCTCACCGCGCGCCGAGACCTCTGTGTCCTCTCCGCCTGAAGACACGGCGACACCCGACACCCGGTTGCCGGACGCGATCAGCCGGCGCACCACCGCGTTGCAGCGGACATCCAGGTTGCGCCGCCCGAGGGCCGGATGGAGATAGGCGCGGGCGGAGCTGCAGCGAAGCCCCCTTCGGGTATTGAGCTGGACGTTGGCAACGCCTTCGGTCTGCGCCGCGTTGTAGTCGGGGTTGGCGGGCAGACCGGCTTCGCGGCAGGCCCGCTCGAAGGCCCGGGACACGGGGTCGTCGAGATCGAGCCGGGTGACGGTGACCGGGCCGCCGGCGCCGCGGTAGGCCGGATCGCCCGGGCGGTAGTCTTCGATCTTCTTGAAGAACGGGAGCAGGTCGGAGTAGCTCCAGCCGGGGCAGCCGTCCGCGGACCACTCGTCGTAGCGGCCGGGCTCGCCCCGCACGAAGAGCATCCCGTTGACGGAGCTGGACCCGCCGAGGAGCCGGCCGTGCGGCCAGTAGAGCTTGCGATTGTCTAGCTGGGGCTCGCCCTCGGTCTCGTACTTCCACACGAAGCGTTCGTCGGCCAGGATCTTGCCGATTCCGAGGGGGATGCGAACCCACGGGTGCCGATCTCGTCCGCCTGCCTCGATCAGAAGGATGCGCAGATCCGG
>JAKZYK010000407.1:0-10921 GCA_047514485.1 Gammaproteobacteria bacterium | reverse complement strand
CGATGAATCCTTCGCTGATGGACAAGCTCGAAGGGCTGCACGAGCGATTCGTCGAAGTCGGCGCATTGCTCGCGCAGCCCGAGGTCGCCTCCGATCCGTCCCGACTCCGTTCGCTCGCCAGGGAGCATGCCGAGTTGAGCCCGATCGTCGAGTGCTTCGTGAAGTACAACCAGACGCTCGACTCGATCGAGGATGCGCGCGAGATCCTCACCGGATCCGACTCGGACATGCGCGGGCTTGCGCAGGAAGAGATCGATTCCGCGGAGATCGAGCGAACGAGTCTCGAGAGCGAGCTGAAGGTCTTGCTGCTTCCGGCCGACCCTGCCGACTCGGGCAACGTGTACCTGGAGATCCGGGCCGGCACCGGCGGAGACGAGGCGGCGCTGTTCGCGGGCGATCTGCTTCGGATGTACCTGCGCTACGGTGAGTTCGTGGGCTGGAAGCCCGAGATCGTGAGCCAGAGCCTCGGTGAGCGCGGGGGATACAAGGAGGTTGTCGTCCGGATCGCCGGGCGCGGGGTGTACTCGCGGCTCAAGTTCGAGTCCGGCGGCCACCGCGTGCAGCGTGTGCCGGAGACCGAATCGCAGGGACGAATCCATACATCGGCATGCACGGTCGCGGTGCTGCCGGAGGCAGACGAGATCGGGGAGATCGAGATCGATTCATCCGATCTGAGGATCGACACGTTCCGAGCGTCAGGGGCGGGTGGGCAGCACGTGAACAAGACCGATTCCGCGATCCGGATCACCCACCTGCCGACCCGCACCGTCGTCGAGTGCCAGGACGAGCGTTCGCAGCACAAGAACCGGGCGCGGGCGATGTCCTTGTTGAAGTCGCGCCTCCTCGCGGCGGAGCGCGAACGCCGGGATTCGGAGCGGGCGGAGACCAGGCGGCTGCTCGTCGGCAGCGGCGATCGCTCGCAGCGCATTCGCACGTACAACTTTCCGCAGGGGCGGGTAACGGACCACCGGATCAACCTCACCCTGTACAAGCTGGGCGACATCATGGCCGGCGGCGGCCTTGGGGAGATTGTCGAGGCGCTGGTCAGCGAGGATCAGGCCGAGCAGCTCGCGGCGCTCGGTGCGTGACGACTCGGCGTTTGAAATTGATCAGTCCTTTGTCCGTGAAGTCGTTTGCAACATGACCACAGGATAGTTCGGGACTTGTGTATACCCCGCTTTCGCGGAATGACGGCAGGGCGGGAATGGCGGCAGAGCGACAGGGCGGCAGGGCGGCTTACCTCTGGCCGACTACCGCCCGCAAGGCCTGCGCGGTTTCCTCGACCCCGGCGGTGTCGACGTCGAGATGGGTGACGGCGCGCATCAGGTGATCGCCCATTGGTCCGATTCGCACGCCATGCCCGAGCAGCCGGTCCGATATCCGAGGTGCGGTGAGTCCGGTGCCGGAGACGTCGAAATAGACCATGTTGGTGTCGATGGCGTCAGGGTCGACCTCGATGCCTTCGAGCTGGGCGATGAGTCGCGCGAAACGCAGGGCGTTGTCGTGATCCTCGGCGAGCCGGTCGACGTTGTGCTTCAGCGCGTAGACCCCGGCCGCGGCGATGATGCCCGCTTGGCGCATCGCGCCGCCAAACTGGTGCTTGTGCCGGAGCGCCTGCGCGATGAATTCGTGCGAGCCCGCGAGTACGCCGCCGACCGGCGCACCGAGCCCCTTGCTCATGTCGATCCACACCGAGTCGTAGCCGCGCGCGAACTCTGAAGCCGGCACCCCGGAAGCAACCACCGCGTTCAACAGCCGCGCACCGTCCATGTGGGTGGAAAGCCCGCGCTCGTGGGCCGCATCGGCGACCGCGTCCAGAGCGTCGACGCTCCACACCGATCCGCCGCCGAGATTGGTGGTGTTCTCGACCGAGACCAGACGCGAGCGCTGAAAGTGGGGACCATCGCCGCGGACCGCCGCGCGCACCTGATCGGCGTCGAACATCCCCCGCTCGCCGGGCAGCGTGCGCAGCATCACTCCCGAGAGCGCCGCCGGTGCGCCGCCTTCGAAGTGAAGGGCATGGCTCGTTTCATGCAGGATGATCTCGTCCCCGGGCCGGGTGTGGGTTCGGTACGCGATCTCGTTGCACATGGTGCCGGAGGGAAGGAAGAGGGCCGTGTCCTTGCCGAGCAGCTCCGCCACCATCGAGCAGAGCTCGCGTACCGTCGGGTCCTCGTTGCGCTGCTCGTCGCCGACCTCGGCGTTCGCCATCGCCTCGCGCATCTCTCGCGAGGGACGGGTCTGGGTGTCGCTGTAGAGATCGATCTTCGGTCGTTCGCTCATCTCAGGTCACTCTCTCATGCTCAGCCGGTCCTGAAAGTTGTACCACGTCATCACCAGCGGCACCGGCCAGGAGCCTCCGCGGAACAGGAGGCGGCTGGGAAACGGGCGTTCTGCGAACGCGGTGTGGCGGTCATTGCGCAGCAGGATGCGCGCCGCGACCTTGTGCCCGAGCCATGTGCCCATCGGCAGTCCCGCGAAGCAGTATCCCATCGCGTAGTGGACGCCATCCTGGACGCCGATGTGCGGCCAGAGATCGAGCGTCCCCGCGCAGTACCCGCTCCATGCCCGACTCAGGCGCACGCCCTCCAGCTCCGGGAACGTCGCGACAAGCCGTGCGCGCAGGCGCTTGCCCATCAGCGCGAGATCGTCGGTCATCGTGCCGGTGAGGCCGCCGAAGAGGATTCGGGGCTCATCGGGCGCGCGCCGGAGGAAGTCGATGTTGTTCACGTAGTCATGGTAGGTGCGGTGACTGGGAAGCGCGCGTTCGAGCTGTTCACGGGTCAGGGTCTCGGTCGCGATCATGAAGCCCTGGAACGGCACGACTCGTCGGTAGTGCCAGGGTGTCGCCCGTCCGGTGTACCCATTGGTTGCGATCACCACTTCGCGCGCCCGGACCACGCCGCGCCCGGTCCGCACCTCGAAGCGGTCGCGTTCGCGCCGGACCCCGAGCACCGGGGTCGAGCCGAACACCGCTGCCCCCGCGTTGCGCGCCCGTTCGAGCAGACCCAGGTGGTACAGCCCCGGATGGATGCTTCCGAGCGACGGCATGATCGCCCCGCCCCGAAACCGCTCCGAGCCGATCTCGCGGTGCCGCTCGGTGTGAGGGACCATCTCGAACGGCTCGCCGAGGAGGCGTTCCTTCAGCTTGAGCTCGCGTGCAAGCGCGTCGTACTGCTTCGACGTTGCAGTGGCGACGAAACGCCCGCACCGGGTGAAGTGGCACGCAATCTGCTCGTGCTCGACCAGCTCCGCTACGTAATCCCAGGCCGCGCCGAGCTCGCGGTAGACCGCGACTGCCTTCGTCTCGCCCAGGGTGTCGACAAGCTCGCCGAGCCGGTGCTTGCACACCTTGCCGACGAAGCCGGCGTTGCGCGAGCTCGCGCCGAATCCCGGGGTGTCCGCTTCGAGCACCGCGACATCGCGGCCGCCTCGCGCGAGGGTCAGCGCGCAGGACAGACCCGTGTAGCCGGAGCCGACGATCGCGACGTCGGTCTCGGCGGGAAGGGGAGCGGGCGCTTCTTCGGGGCGAGGCGCCGCGTGCCACCACCAGGGCTCGGTGCGAAAGTCCTCGGCGAAGATTGGATCGGTCACGTCTTCGCCATCACCTCGCCGGCGAAGCGCTGCATGCTCTCCAGCGAGTGTTCGAGGTCGGCGCGCTGGAAGTTCAACAGCACCTGTCCGACTCCGACACCGCCGAGCATGCCGATGTCGTCGATGAGTGCGCTCGCGCTGCCGGTGAGCAGGTGGTGCTCGCCGTCGACCCGTTGCTCGGGGCGGGACTCGTCGTAAGAATTCGACCACACCGCGAGACCGATACTCTTCGGATCGCGACCGTGCTGCTCGGCCAGTGTGTGCAAGCGCCGCACCCCGTCGCGGAATCGGGCGGCGGTATTGAGCGGGTGGCGCGGATTGGTGTGGATCGGAAACCAGGCGTCGCCGAGCCGTACGGTACGCCTTAACGCCGCGTTGCTCTCGCCTCCGACCCACACCGGCACGCCGGGCCGTTGCACGGGTTTGGGCAGGAACGTGACGTTCGAGAACTTGAAGTGCTCGCCGTCATACTCCGGCGCGTCTTCCTTCCAGAGGACGCGGCACGCCTCGATGACTTCGTCGGTGACCTTGCCGCGGGCCGCGAACGGCGGGGCCTGGAGCGCGTTGAACTCCTCTTCCATCCAGCCCGCGCCGACCCCGAAGGTGAAACGGCCGCCGGACAGGTTGTCGATGGTGGAGACGAGCTTCGCGGTCTCGATGGCGCCCCGGTGGGGCACGACGGTGACCGAGGTCAGCAGCCGGGGCCTGGTGGTGATCGCGGCAAGGAAGGCGAGGAGGGTGAACTGCTCCAGACATTCGCCGGTCACCGCACCCGGGAACGCACCGGTGTCGCTGTAGGGATAGCGGGAATCGATTGCGCGCGGCACGATCAGGTGGTCGGAGACAGCGAGCCAGGAGAAGCCGAGTGCTTCGGCACGAGTGGCGATGGTCGCGATGCTCTCGCGGTCCGCAAGGGGGCCGCGGGTGGGAATGCCGAGTCCGTATTCCATCGGGGCTTTCTCAACTCCAGTTTGGGATTTCCGAGTGCATGCTAACGGAGGAACACTGGATGACGCCACGCAATGGCGATGAGCGGCACATCGACGCGGTGCTGTTCGACTGTGACGGCGTGCTCGTCGACAGCGAGCGGGTCGCGGCCGAGTGCATCATCGAGTTCGCGGCCTGTTTCGGCGCCAGGTTCGAATTCGAGGAAGCGCTGGAACGGTTCACCGGCGCGCGAATGGCCGACAACCTGCGTGATATCGAGGCACGCGGGAAGTGCAAGTTGCCCGATGACTTTGAAGACAATCTTCGATCACACATGGCGGCGGAATTCGAGAGCCGGCTCGAGGCGATGGATGGTGCGGCGGCGCTCGTCGAGGCCCTCGACGTGCCGTACTGCGTCGTATCGAACGGTCCGCGTTCGAAGATGGAGGCCACCCTGCGCATCACCGGACTGCTGGAGCACTTCGCCGGACGCATCGTGAGCGCCTACGAGGTGGGGGTGTGGAAGCCGGATCCCGCGCTGTTTCTGCACGCGGCACGAATGCTCGGCATCGCGCCTGAGCGGTGCGCCGTGGTGGAGGACAGCGACTACGGCATCACCGCCGGCGTGGCGGCCGGTATGCAGGTCTACGCGCTGGTCCCCGGCGAGCGGGCGCACTCCTTGCCGAACGGAGTGGTCGCGGTGGCGTCGCTCGCGGAATTGCGCGAGCCATTCACATCCCGGCGACCCCCATGCTGAGCGGTGAGGAGCGTCGGTTCGTCGAATCGATGCGCGTCGCCCGGCTCGCGACGGCGGACGCGAAGGGCATCCCGCACGTGGTGCCGGTGTGCTACGCGCTGATCCACGACAACCTCTACGTGACCATCGACGAGAAGCCGAAGCGTCCGGGCGTCCGGGCGATGAAGCGGCTGCGCAATATCGTGGAGAACACGCACGTCGCCGTCGTCGTCGACCGCTACGACGAAGACTGGTCCCGGCTCGCATGGGTGATGCTGCGGGGTCGGGCCGATATCCTCGATGACGGCGGCGAGCATGATCGCGCGCAGGAGCGGCTGCGCGAACGGTATCCGCAGTATCGAGCGATGTGGCTCGAACCACTGCCGGTCATCGCGCTGCGGGTCGAGCGGGTGAATGCATGGGGCGCTCTTGGCTTGGCGGACACTGCGCGAGTGGCGAAGGCGCCGTCGTGAGTCACCCTCGCCATGCCGGGTCCACACGTGCCGTGGGAACACTGGCAAGTGCCGCCGCTGTCGTGACGGTGACCAGTCCTGCCGCCACGCGAACGCCGTCGTGACCAGCCAGGCCCTTTGTTGACGGGGAGCAGGCGATGCCCGTCACCGATGTCCACGCCGTCGTCCCCGTGAAGAACCTGGGAAGCGCGAAGCAGCGTCTGGCCGGAGTCCTCGACCAACCGGCCCGCACCGCGTTGTTCCGGGCCATGCTCGAAGACGTGCTCGAAGCGCTTTCGGGCGCGGTCTCGCTCGCTGGAATCGTGCTCGTCACCCGCGACGCAGAGGCGATTACGCTGGCGGAGCGCTACGACGCGGAGTGCCTGATCGAGCCGGAAAACCGCGGCCATACCGCGGCGGTCGAGTTCGCGGCGAAGGCGCTCGCGGGACGGGGGGCAGGAGCGCTGCTGCAAGTTCCTGGGGACATTCCCTGCGTCACCCCCGGGGAGATCGAGGCGGTGATCGCGGCGCACGCCACCGCCCCGGCCGTGACCATCGCGCCGTCGCGCGACCATCGCGGCTCGAACGCGGTGCTGTGTTCGCCGCCGGATGTGTTTCCGTTCGGGTTCGGCGAGGATAGCTTCTATCCCCATCTCGCCGCTGCGCGCGCCATCGGGATCGAGCCGGCCGTCGTCGAGCGGGCGGGAATCGGGCTCGACATCGATACCCCCGGCGACCTGGAGGTGTTCCTCGCGTCGCCGTCGAGCACTCGGGCCTATCGGCTTCTCGCCGGCCTTGCGCACCCCGGCGGGCGGTGACTGCGCGGCGGCGTCTGCTGTTCTCGTGATTCGACCGGCTTCGCCCGGCCACGTGCCGGAACCGGGCGCGAACCGAACGAGTTCCGGTCCGGGCCGGCGCTCAGCGGTCCGTCGTGCGTCCCTGCGCCTCGCGGTCGACGTAGGCGTAGACCGCCTCGGCGCTCGCGACCAGGTTGCCGGTCTCGTCGTGCACCACGGCCGATGCAAAGTAGATGCGCCGGCCGGCCCGAATCGTCTCCGCGGTGCAGGTCAGGGTGGCGCCCTTGGGGCGGCTCACGAAGTTCACGTTCAGGGAGACGGTGACGTTGCTGCGCCGCTTCTCCGGGTCAGGCTCGTAGACCCCGCAATAGCCCGTCGCGGCGTCGACGAGGGCCGCGGTGACGCCGCCGTGGAGACCGCCCTGGCGGTTCTTGTGACGCTCGTCGAGGTCCACCGTGACCCGCGCGAAGCCCTCCCGCCATTCGACGAGGCGGAATCCGAGCTCTCCGTTCAGGCCCCTGGTCAGGTCGTGTGCGCCGAGGTCGGTCATGCCGGATATCTCTGAAGCCGTGTGCAGCCTCTGGTATGCCTGAACCGCGCGGGAGAGGCAATTCCCGGGCGCGTAACATTCCCGCACGCCCGGCAGAGGACCAGCGCCTACCTGTTCGCGGGCATGTTGCTGTTCCTCGCGGGCCGGCTGCTCCTCGGTTGGCTGCAAGCGCCCGCCGCAGTACTCCCATCCACGCAACGAGGACGCCACCCGGGGTATCGTCGTGCGGGACTCCACGGCGAAGCGGCCGGTCAACCTGAATCCCTGACTCTCGGAGGAGAGTGGGAGAACCTGCTGATCCGAGCTGCCGGTGGAGTGTCTCAGGGGTATGGTCGAGTCTTCAGGAAGGGAGATTTGTCATGGTTGCATGGGTGGATACGGTGTCGTACGAGGAGGCTGGCGAGCGTTTGAAAGCGATCTACGACAAGGCAAGCGCGCAGATCGGTGAGGTGCACAATCTCTATAGGGCGCATAGCCTGCGACCGGAAACCATCGACGGCTCCGATCGTCTCTTCAAGGCCGTACTGCATTGTGCCGACAACACCCTGGCGCCCTGGTTGGGCGAGCTGGTGGCCACCTATGTGGCTGCACTGACCGAGTGCCACTATGCGTTCGTCTACCACGGCGCCCACTTCCGAGATCATCTTCATGACGACGAGCGTGCCGAGCGCATCATGGCGGCCCTGCCGAATGGCGTCCCCGAAGAGGAGCTGGATGAGAAATCCCGGGCGCTTCTCGACTACACGCGCAAGCTCACCGTGGAGCCTGGCCAAATGACGAGGGAGGATGTCGAGCGGCTGCGCCGGTCAGGATTCACCGACGGCGAGATCGTGGAGGCCAATCAGATCTGCGCCGGATTCAACTACTGGACACGAACCCTCAACGGCCTGGGCGTCGACCTGGACAGTTGGGCCGGTCCGGATGGTTGAAGCCGGCGGACGACGGAACATCCGCGTCTGCAACCGCCAGGACCGGGCGTCGGGGCAAGGTGCTGGAAGTGACCTTGTATCGACTCGACCGCCGGAGCCCAAGGCCCGGCTGACGAGCCGTTGCCGGTCAACCGCGCGAACTGCCATCAGTCGTTGCCGGAAGACTGGGTACGAGCAATCCCCGTGCCCGGAGTCATCCCCTTGAGAAACTTGAACAGCTCGCTGTCGGTGGAAAGCACGAGGGTCGTGTTGTCTCCGATGATGGACTTGTAGGACTGCATGGTCCGCGTGAATTCATAGAAGGCCACCGATTCAGGGCTCTGGTTGTAGGCGTTTGCATAGATTTCCGTTGCCTTCGCGTCCGCCACGCCGCGGATCTCCTCGACCTGCCGGTAGGCCTCGGACTGGATCTTGTTCAGGTCGCGCACGCGATTGCCGCGAATTCTCGCCGCCTCGCCGTTACCCTCCGACAGAAAGCGCTCCGCGATCTGTCGGCGTTCGCTGATCATTCGGTCGTAAATCTTCGGCCGAACGCTCTCGTTGTAGTTGATGCGCTTGAAGCGGATGTCGAGCAACTCGATACCGAACACTCGAACCTTGTCGGCCGCGGCGGCAAAGATCTCCGCTTCGACCAGCTTGCGCCCTTTCTGGATCGGCACCAGCGACCCGATATCCAGCTTTCGTTCCGCGTCGGTCAGGAGCGCGTCGCGCAGCGGTACGCGATCCTTGGTCGTGCGAATGATCTCGATCAACTCATGCTTGGCGATCGCGTTGCGGGTCTCGCTGCCCAGAATGTCGTCGAGGCGCGATTGCGCACTGCGTTCATCGCGTAGCCGAAGGAAATACTGGAGGGGATCCGTAATCCGCCAGCGTGCGAACAAATCGACGGATATGTAGAGCTTGTCCTTGGTGGGCATATCCGACGGGGCGCCGTCCCACTCCAGAACCCGCTTGTCGATCGGGTTGATGTCCTGGATGAAGGGCACCTTGAGCTTCAGCCCGGCCGTAGTCACCGGTTCACCGACGGGTTTGCCGAACTGAGTGATGATCATCTGCTCGACTTCGTTCACCGTATAGATCGAGCTCGCCGTGACGTACGTCCCGAGGACCAGCACCACCACGATGGCTATGGCTCTGTTCATGGCCGGGCTCCTTGCTGGGAGTCGAGATTCAGCAGCGGCAGGATGCTGTGCGACTGCTCATCGACAATGATCGTCGAGCGTATCGTCGGCATGACCTCTTGCAGGGTCTCGATATAGATGCGGCGGCGAGTGACCTCGGGCGCCTTGCTGTATTCCGCCAGCAAGGCACTGAACCGGGCGGCGTCGCCCTCTGCTTCATTGATGCGCTTCAGCCGGTAGCCGTCGGCCTCGCGGATCCGTTGATCCTTCTCGCCCTCCGCCAGCGGGATCACCTTGTTGTAGTCGCGCCGGGCCTCGTTGATCAGCTTCTCCTTCTCCTGCTGAGCCTGGTTGACCTCGTTGAACGATTCCTGCACCGGTCTCGGGGGATTGATGTTCTTCAACTGGACCTGATCGATGCTGATCCCCATCGCATACTTGGAAGAGAGTTCCTGCATCTTGACCAGCGCTTCCGTCTCGATTTCCTGTCGGCCGATGGTGATCACCTCGTCGACCGTACGGTCGCCGACGACTTCCCGCATCACGGATTCGGAAACATGCCGCAGCGTCCCACCCGGTTCTCGAACCTCGAACAGGAACTTGGCGGGATCCGCGATCCGGTACTGCACCACCCATTCCACCAGCGCGGCGTTGAGGTCGCCTGTCACCATTTCCGTCTCCCGCCTGCCGTCACGCGGACTCTGGAAGGGATCCCTGGCGCCCGGGGTCGTGAAACCGAATTCCTGCTTCAATTGGCGCTTGACGGGAACGATCGTCGCCGAATCGATGCCCAGTGGCAGCTTGAAGTGCAGCCCCGGCGGAACGTCTTTGAGGTACTTCCCGAATCGTTGCACGACCGCGACGGAGTCGCTCGGTACCGTGTAGTAGGCGGTCCACAGGCCGAGGCCGACCAGCACGAGTACGGCGAGGACGAACACCCCGCGCACACGACCACCGGGCATCATCTGCTGGAGTCGCGCCATCCCTTGCCGGATCAGTTCTTCGAGGTCGGGCGGGGACCCAGCTCCCCGTGGGCCACCGCCGCCTCTACCGCTCTGAGATGGCATTGGTACATCCTTTGTTGTGCACGCTTCCGTTCACCTTCACCTTCATGTTCAATGATTTACCCTCGTTGGTCCGACCCTCGCGACGGATGCGTGGACCCGCTCAAGATGCAGGGCCAGTCGCTCAGTGGCGTTTGGTTGCGGGCGTTGGTCGGCGCTGCGTGTTTTCAAGCCCCAGCAATCCCTTGGTGTCCTGCTTCGACTTTTTCGCCGCCCGCTTTTCCTTCATGGACATGACCGGCTTTTTCTTGTCTTCCTTGTTGCTCTTCTGAGGTCTCGCCATGGTTCTTGCTCCTGGTGAGTGACCGCCGCTCTACGTGACTGGATGTCGATCTCCGGTCGCCGGGGCGCGAGGTACCGCTTGGCGGGGACTACCCGAACCGATCCACACAGTGAATTATTCGGTTCGCGGGATAACCGGGAGGGATATGCCTCGAATGCACCGCGGAAGACTGGCCAAGCCGCGTGAAGATGCCGAGAACGTACTCTCTTTGTGTTGTAAATGACAGCATCAGTGAACTAAACCCGAACCGTCAGCGCGCATCGTTCCGCCCGGCCGACAACTATCTCGGCCGGACATCCAGAGCACCTCTCATGCGTGCCGCACGCCTCAGCGGTGGGATTCCGGCTAGCGTGAAACGATCCTGGTGTCGGATTCACGAACGGTCAATCAACAGTTGATCGCCCGCCGTCACCGGTGCACGCTTTCCCCATCTCCGAATCAGAGCACCGCAACCATGCAGGAATCCGT
>JAKZYK010000406.1:0-4232 GCA_047514485.1 Gammaproteobacteria bacterium | reverse complement strand
TCCCCCTTCGATGACGATCTCGGCTCCGAGCCAGGGTCGCCGCCAGACCGGAACGCCGATCCGGGGGAACTCGTCGAGTATCTCGAGTAGCCGGTGGTCTACCGCAAGCGCCTGCCGAATCTCCCGGGGCGGTGGTCCATTCTCGCTCCGGTCGCTCATCGCGGCCTTCAGCTCGGCGGTGGCGCAGCAGTCCCAGCGCATCATCACGTCTCCGGTCCGCGCTCGCGCGACGTCTGCGAACGCCTCGTCGAGACGTTGCTGATGCGGACCGTAGTACTCGTGGTGCCGCAGGTCCTCCCGCTCGAACATCGCCACTCTGGTGGCGGGGACGTGCGGGACCGCCGCTCGTTCGGCTGCCGCGATCCAGTCCTCGAGGGAGTACGGGCAGAACTGGTCCCGGTCGTTCGTGCGGTTCTTCTCCGGTCGTCTGTCGTCAGGCAGGAGCACGTGGGCGCCCTCGGCGGGTGGTTCCATCGTCTTTCTTGCGGATTGCGGAATCGATCGTGCTCCCCGGCATCGGCCGGGGAGCACGCTTGGTGTGCCGCTAGGCGTCGTCGCCTCTGCTCGCGCTGGGGTTCTGCACCTTGCCGAGGACCGCTGGCAGGTCGATGCCGGCCTGCTCGGCCAGCTCGTGGAGGGGCGGCAGGGCTCCGATGAGCCCCCGCAGGAAGCCCGCCGTGGCCCCGTTGCCGTCCTGACCGTTGGTCCCCGAGTCCCACACGGTGACCTTGTCGATCTTGAGGTTCTGGATCGCCTTGACCTGCTCGGCGACGAGCTCGGGCAGCTTCTCGACGATCAGCAGCGACGGCGCCAGCTCCGGCCGCTCGCCGCAGATGCGCAGCAGTTTCTCGTAGCCGGTGGCCTTGGCCTCGAGCAGCTTCTGCACGCCCTCGGCCTCGGCTAGGTACTTGGCGAGGATGCCGTCGGCTTCGCCCTTGGCGATGCGCCGAATCTTCTCCGCTTCGGCTTCGGCGTCGATCTCGATCTTCTGGCGCTCGATCTCCTGCTGGGCGATCTGGGTCTTCTCGAGCCGGGCGAGTTCCTGCTCCTTCTCCGCCCGGAGGACGTCGCGGGCGGCATCGGCGAGGGCGATCTCGCCGCGCCGCTTGGCCTCGGCCTGGCGCTCGGCGAGACTGGCCTCGTAGTCGGCGATGTTCGCCTTCGATTCGTTCTCGCCCTGCACGGCGGAAGCCTCGAGCGAGGCCACCTTGACGCGCTGGTCCATCTCGGCCTGCTTCTTTCCCTGCGCCGACAGCGCATCCTGCTCGGCGACCACGATCTCCTGCTCGCGCGATGCGTTGGCTTCCCCGGAGACGCCCTCCGCTTCGAGTTTCGCCACCTTGATGCGCTGGTCGCGCTCGGCTTCCTTCTGTCCCGACGCCGAGTCGGCCTGCTGGCGGGCGACCTCGACGGCCATCTCGCGGTGCGCGCTCGCTTCGCCGATCGAGCCCGATCGGTCGGCGTCGGCGACCTCGACTTTGGCCTGGTTGATGGCCTCGGACGCCGCCTTCTTGCCCAGCGCGGTGATGTAGCCCGACTCGTCGGTGATGTCCCGCACGTTGACGTTGATCAGCGCGAGGCCGATCTTGTTGACCTCGTTGTTGACGTTCTTGTTCACGAGGTCGAGGAACTTCTCGCGGTCCTGGTTGATCTCCTCGATGGAGAGGGTCGCGATGACGAGACGCATCTGGCCGAGGATGATGTCTCTGGCCTGGGCCGCGATCGCGCTCTCGTTCAGGCCGAGCAGGCGCTCGGCCGCGTTGTTCATGATGTCGGGCCGGGTGGAGATGCCGATGGTGAACGTGGACGGCGCGTTGACCCGGATGTTCTTCTTCGACAGCGCGCTCGTCAGCTCGATCTCGATCGTCATCGGCTCCAGGTTGAGGTAGGCGTAGCCCTGGAGCAGGGGCACGATGAACGTCCCGCCGCCGTGGAGGCAGCGGGCGGCGCGAGACCCCGCGACCTTGCCGTAGACGACGAGCACCCGGTTGGAGGGGCACCGCCGGTACTGACGGGTCAGCATCGTCAGCATGAAGAACATGAGGAGGACGATGGTGGTGACCACCCCGAGGGTACCGAAGTTGATCAGGTCGGGCATGCTGGTCCTTTCGTCTTGCTGGTTTTGGGCGTGTCACGCTTGTGCGGACCGTGCGGGTCAGCGCGCCCCGCGGGCCGGCTCGACGCCGGCGGTTTCAGTGGTTTCAGCGGTTGTTTCAATCCGCTCCCCGCCTTGCGGGGAGATCTACCTCAACAGCGCGAACGGCGCGGTCGACATCTACTCTCTCGCTTTGCGGCGCCACTCCTCGAGTTTCGATCCCGCCTCGTAGCAGCCGTAGACCCACAGCGGTCCCATTCCTCCGAGCATGATACTGGCTCCGATGACCGAGCTCCACGGCCTTCGTTCGGCTCCCGCGATGGCTCCGAGGATGCCGAATAGCAGGAGCAGCGGGGTTCCCGGGTGGCTTCCCTGCTCTTCGGACCACCGTGCGCCGAGCACTATCCGCCGCCAGATGGTTCTCATTCGGTTGCTCCGGTCCTGCTGAAGTCTTTAGTACCCCGGCGCGTGGCGGCGCAGGTGCCGGCTCAGTCTTTCGGCTTCGGCGATGTGCCTCTCGTCGATCCTGGTCTGCTCGTCGATGTCGGCGATGGTGCGCGCGAGCTGCACGGGGCGACCGCGGTCGTGGGGGCCCTCCCGGATTTGCGCCCGCATCTCTCCTGCCGCTTTCGTGAGCCGCCAGCCCCGTTGGCCGGGCTGCGGGTGGACCACCGCGTTGGGTTCGTGCTGGTCTCGTGTTCGCAGCCTGAAGATCTGCGCCCTCCGCGCCGCGTCTTTCAGTACGTCGACGTCGATCGTCTCCTTCCAGTCGAGTCCCTCGCACTCGAGGTCGAAGATCCACCGGGCAGTGCCTGACCAGAGCTTCTTGTCGGCCGTTTGGCGGTCATTCTCGGTGCAGTTGCAGTTCTGCGCCGAGTCGGCGCACCCGCAGCCCGTCCAGTCGCCGATCACCCGGCACTTGCAGCGGATGGTCTTCCCGGTTCGCCGGTCTCGTGTGAGGCCCCTGTACGCTGCGACGTACAGCTCGACGAGCGGTGTCAGCGTCCACCTATGGACGTTGGCGGCGGAGAGGGTCCCGTGGTGAGCCATTTCCGCCAGTCCGATCGGCTCTTCTCCGTGAGGCAGCATGTGGTCGCCGGGCTCGGCGTGCACGCAGGGTGGTGTTCTGTTGACTCGGTGCCGCCGCGGTGAAGGCTCTCGTCCCGGCTGCTGGAGTTCCGCGAGTTCGCGGTGGAGCAGCGGCGGCAGGGCCTTCGTCATCGCGATTGCGAGTTCCTTTGCCGCGTTGGCGGTCTCGCCTCCCGTGAGGATGATGGGATGGGCGCCGGCGAGGGCGATCGCCGCGTTCCGTGTCAGTGAGGCTCCGTCCATTTTGGCTCCTGGGCTCGTGGAGAGACGACCGCATCGAACTCGCCCGAGGCATGGTGCACGTGCTCATGTTCCCATCCACTCCCCGACTCGCGGGGAGTTCCACGGCGTCTCCGCGATGTCTCTCGCGCGTCCAGGGGTACCCGTTTCAATCCGCTCCCCGACTCGCGGTGAGATCCACCCCGACTGGGTGATGGTGGACCGCTGACGAGCCGCCGTTTCAATCTGCTCCCCGGCTTGCGTGGAGATCCGCTTCGTTTCTGTGTGATCCTCGTCTAGTCGCGGCACCATGTCACGTATCCGTCGGTCGCGTCGATCAGATCGGCGAGTCGCCGTTTCGTTGCGCAGCGGTCGTCCTCGGTGGGGCGCAAGAGCGGCATCGCAGGCTCGGCCGCTTTGCTGCAGCTCTTGATGGTGTCTTCGATGCGCTGTAGCCAGGCGCGCTCGACCACTTGCTCCCAATCCGGTAGATCTCCGGTCTCGTCGGGCTCCGATGTCTTGTCGTTTTCCTGGATCGTTTGTAGCTCCGGGCCGAGCTCGTCGATCGTGTAGGTGCCGATGGTCCTCTCGCTGTTGTCCGCGCTCACCTGGACGATATCCCAGCACCACGGGTTCGACCCTGTCTCGTCCCGACGGTACCGCACTGCGGTCCGGGAGAGGTTGGGGTCGGTCTCGATCTTTTCACTCATGTTTGCGGATTCCGTGTTCGTCGGCCTTTCTATCCCGATTACCATCGTGATCCCTAGCGCTTTGCAGACTTCCTCCGCGCCATCGATGTTCGGCTTGTGTCCTCTGAGGATCGATCGGA
>JAKZYK010000405.1:0-5066 GCA_047514485.1 Gammaproteobacteria bacterium | reverse complement strand
CGTGACGCTGGTTCGCGGCGAACGATCGCGGCTCGCCGACTTCGCGACGGATTCCCTGTAAGCCGCGCCCGCCTCCAGCGCAACCGGCGGTCACTCCGTCTGGCGCAGGGTGCGGATCTCTCCCATCGCGACCGAGAGCATCGTGAAGTCCGTCCGTCCGGCGCCCGCCAGATCGCCGAGGATCTGCCGGCACCGGGCCACCGGTATCCGGTTCTGCTCGAGCCAGGCATCCACACGCACGGCCGGTGTGACCTCGCCGACGTCGAGCCGCAGCGAATCCAGGGTCAGCGCGCTCAACTGTGCGTAGAGATCGTCGCGCAGCGCGGCGCGCGACAGGGCCTGCCAGCGGTTGTCGCGAGGCAGTGCCGCGATCTGGTCCCGCAGCCAGTGCAGGTCCAGCTTCTCGCCAAGCTCGAAGTACACCGAGGCCGCCGCCTCGACCGAAATCGCGGCGCTCGTCGCGACCTCCACGACATCCATCGCGGAGAGCAAATCGTTGCCGCTCGCGACCTCCAGCGCCAAGCCCTCGGGAACGCCGCGCTCGACGAGACGAGCGCTCGCCGCATCGACCGCGGTGCGGCTCGAATCCGCGACGAGGTTTCTCAATTCGCGGCGCAGCACCGTCACCCCCTCGGCGAATTGCCCGATGTCGCGTTCGATGTCCAACGGCCGCGGCCGGTTCCGGAGCAGCCAACGCGCGGCCCGCTCGACGAGCTTGCGGGTCTCGCGCAGCATCGACATCTGGACGTCCGCGCCCACCACGTTGTCGAGGGCCTCGATCGCATCCCACGTCCCGGCCACCCCGAGCACCTCGCGCGCGGTGAGGTACGCCCGTGCGATGTCGGCATCGTCCGCGCCGGTCTCCTCCCCGAGACGGAACGCGAAGGTAATCCCGCACCGGTTCACCATCTCGTTGGCAACTACGGTGCTGACGACTTCGCGCGCGAGCCGATGGGCCGGCATCAGCCCGGCGTAGCGCTCGCTCAGGGCGGAAGGGAAGTACGCGCGGAGCTCATTCGCCACGAACGGCTCGTCGGGCAGCGTGGATGCGAGCAGGCGCTGGAACAGGCGAATCTTCACGTAGGCGATCAGCACGGAGAGCTCCGGCGTGAAGAGTCCGCCCTTCGCCGCGAGGCGCTCTGCAATCTCCTCCGCACCGGGCACGAACTCGATCTCCCGATCGAGCTCGCCGTCGCGCTCGAGCCGGCGAATGAGCCGCGAGTGCACCTCCAGCAGCGACACCGCCTGACTCGCGGCCACGCTGAGCGCCTGGGTCTGGAGGTAGTTGTTGCGCAAGACCAGCTCGCCGACCTCGTCGGTCATCTCCTCCAGCAGCCGGTTGCGCTGCTTCTCGGTCATGTCCCCGCCCGACACCACCTCATTCAGCAGCACCTTGATGTTCACCTCGTGGTCCGAGCAGTCCACGCCGCCGGAGTTGTCGATGGCGTCGGTGTTCACCCGCCCACCATTCGCCGCGTACTCGATTCGCCCGAGCTGGGTGAAACCGAGATTGCCGCCTTCGCCGACAATTCGGCACCGCAGCTCGTTCCCGTTCACCCGCACGACATCGTTGGCCCGATCGCCGACGTCGGCATGCGATTCCCGCTGCGACTTGACGTAGGTGCCGATCCCGCCGTTCCACAGGAGGTCGACGGGGGCCTTGAGCATCTCCGCGATCAGCTCGTTGGGAGTGAGGGATTCGCAGTCGATGGCGAGGGCCGTGCGGGCCTCGGAGCTCAGGGGGATCGACTTGGCGCTCCTCGGATAGATCCCGCCTCCCGCGGACAGCAGGGATCGGTCGAAGTCGTCCCAGGTGGAGCGCGGCAGCGCGAAGAGGCGTTCACGTTCCGCGAAGGTCGCCTCCGGGTCCGGGTCCGGGTCGATGAAGATGTGCATGTGGTTGAACGCGCCCACGAGCCGGATGTGCCGCGAGAGCAGCATCCCGTTTCCGAACACGTCGCCACCCATGTCGCCGATGCCGATGGCCGTGAAGTCGGTGCTCTGGCAATCGATGCCGAGCTCCCGGAAGTGGCGCTTGACCGACTCCCACCCCCCGCGCGCGGTGATCCCCATCCCCTTGTGGTCGTAGCCCTGGGAGCCGCCGGAGGCGAACGCGTCGCCCAGCCAGAAGCCGTACTCGCGCGCGAGCGCGTTGGCGATGTCGGAGAACGTCGCGGTCCCCTTGTCGGCGGCGACCACCAGGTAGGGATCGTCTTCGTCGTGGCGCACCACGCAGGGAGGCGGAACCACCTGCCCCCCGGCCAGATTGTCGGTCACGTCCAGCATGCCGCGGATGAAGATCCGGTAGCAGGCGATCCCTTCCTCCTGGATCGCTTCGCGGCCGGCGTCCGCCAGCATCTTCTTGGGAACGAAGCCTCCCTTCGAGCCAACCGGCACGATCACCGCGTTCTTCACCTGCTGGGCCTTCGCGAGCCCCAGCACCTCGGTGCGGAAGTCCTCGCGCCGGTCGGACCAGCGGATTCCGCCACGCGCGACCGTGCCGCTGCGCAGGTGCACGCCTTCCACCCGCGGCGAGTAGACGAATATCTCGTACTTCGGCCGTGGCTCGGGAAGCTCGGGAATCATGCGCGGATCGAACTTGAACGATACGTAGGGCTTCGGAGAGCCGCCGGCGTCGCGCTGGAAGTAGTTCGTGCGCAGGGTGGCGCGAATGACACCGATGTAGCTGCGCAGGATCCGGTCCTCGTCGAGGTTCGCCACCTCGTCGAGGGCCGCCTCGATCCGGATCATGACCTCGAGCGATGCGTCGAGATGCTCGATGGCCGCGTCCTTCACGTCCGGCGCTTCGACCTGCCGGGCCGGGTCGAGGCGCACCAGGAACAGCTCCACGAGCATCGCCGCGATGCGGGGGTTCGCCGCCAGTGCTTCCTGCATGTACGTTTCGCTGAACGTGACCCCGGCCTGGCGCAGGTACTTGCAGTACGCGCGCAGGATGACGATCTCGCGCCATCCGATTCCTGCGCGGAGCACGAGCCGATTGAAGCCGTCGTTCTCGACCTCGCCCGACCAGATGCGGGCGAACGCTTCGCGGAACGTCTCGTTGATGCGATCGGGATCGAAGTCCGGGCCTTCCCCGTGGAGCATCCCGAAGTCGTGCAGCCACACCCTTGGTGCACCGGAGCGCTTGATCTTGCTCGGATGCTCGTCCTCGACCTTGAGGCCCATGTTCTCCAGCATCGGCAGGGCGTCGGAGAGCGAGACCGGGCGGCGCCCGAGCTGGAAGAGCTTGAAGCGCAGCCGCCCCTCGTCCGCTTCGAGCGGCCGATAGAGGCTCATCTCGATACCGCCTTCTTCGATGCGCTCCATCTTCTCGACATCGAGCACCGCGGTCCTGGCGGAGTAGGCCTCGCGGTAGTCGGCGCGGAACGCCTCGCCGTAGCGCTGGAACAGCCGCGGGCCACGCTCCTCGCCGAAGTGGTCGAGCAGCGCGTCGTGCAGATCGTCGGCCCAGGTGCGGCTCACCGCGTGCATCCGGCGCTCCAGCTCCGCGAGGTCGTAGCTCGGAGGACGCTTCGGGTCGACCTGGATGACGAAATACAGCCGGGCCAGCACCGACTCCGACAGGCGTACCGTGAACTCGGTGTCGGTCCCGCCGAACGCCTCCTCGAGAATCCCCTGGATGACCAGCCGGCTCTGGGTCGTGAACCGCTCTCTCGGCACGAACACGATGCACGAGTAGAACCGCCCGAACCGGTCGGGGTGCACGAACAGCCGGAGCCTCTGCCGTTCCTGCAGATGGAGGATCCCGACCGACGTCTCGTGCAGCTCCCCGGCGGGGATCTGGAAGAGCAGCTCCCGCGGGAAGGTATCGACGATGTTCTGCAGCGCCTTGGCCGCGTGGCTGTTGCGCGGATAGCCGGCGCGGCCGAGCACGTCGACCGCCTTGCGCCGCAGCAGCGGGATGTCGCGCGGCACGCGGTTGTACGCGGCGGAGGTGTAGAGCCCGAGGAACCGGCGCACTCCGCGAACCTTGCCGTCCGATCCGAACTGCCTGACGCCGATGTAGTCGAGATGGCTCGGACGGTGCACCGTGGAGCGTATATCCGCGCGGGTGAGCACGAGCAGCTCGGGTTCCTGCGGGTCGCGCCGCCTGCGGGGTGGCGGCAGATTCGCAAACGCCTCATGTGCGCATCCGCCCTCGTCGCGCAGCAGCCCGAGCCCGGTGCCGGGCTCGGCCACGTATCGATCGCGGCTTCCGTTGCGCTCGACGCGGAATTCGCCGAACCCGAGGAACGTGAAGTGGTTGTTCTCGATCCACTCGAGGAATGCGCAGGTCTCATCGAGCTCGTCGCCGTCGATGGGCGGCGGCGACACTCGCAGATCCGAGATGCTCCGGCGCAGTTGCTCGCGCATACCGCTCCAGTCCTCCACGGCGGCACGAACGTCGTCGAGCGCGGAACGCACCTCCGCCTCGATCGCGTCGAGCACTTCCTGCTCGGTCTGGCGATCGGCCTCGATGTGGATGACCGCCTCGACGATGGACCCTTCGCCCGCGTCCTCGACGGGTAGCAGCGCGTCGATGCGCCCGTCTTCCTCCCGGTGGAAGCGCATCACGGGGTGGACGACGAGGTGGCTGGTGTACCCGCGGCGGTTCAGGACCATTCGTACCGAGTCGACCAGGAACGGCATGTCGTCGGTGACGATCTCGACGATGGTATGGGTCGACTGCCAGCCGTGCTGCTCGATCTGTGGGTTGTAGACCCGAATCTTCGGCGTGCCCGGCGCACGCCGGCGGGCGAGGTTGAGATGCGCCACCGCGGCGCCGTAGAGATCGTCTGCCTTGCGTTCGGCGAGGTCGTCGGGCGATGTGCCCGTGTAGTATCCGGTGACGAAGGCCAGGACGAGATCGAGGTCCTCGCCGCTCACGCGCTCGCGCGCGAGCACCTTGACTTCGTCAATCACATCGAGCTGCTGCGCTTTCGGCTGAACTACCATTGGACACCACCCCTCGCGTCATCCGGATGCCATTGCCTCGAATCGCCTTGCGGCATGTTGAACCGTCCGCCATCTCCCCGTTGCAAGTCGGACTACGGCGAGTTCGACCC
>JAKZYK010000404.1:0-5547 GCA_047514485.1 Gammaproteobacteria bacterium | reverse complement strand
CACGCCCTTGGAATCGGGCCGGGCGATGAGGTGATTACGCCTTCGCTCACGTGGGTCTCGACCGTCAACCTCGTAGTGCTGCGCGGCGCCACGCCGGTGTTCGCAGACGTCGAGCGGGACACTCTGATGACGAGCGCGCGCCTCGTCGAGCGATGTGTCACGGAGCGAACTCGCTTGATCGTCCCGGTGCACTTCGCCGGCGCCGCACTTGATCTCGATGACCTGCGGCGTGTCGCGGCCGGATGCGACGCCCATCTCGTCGAGGACGCGGCGCACGCGCTCGGCTCGGCCTGCCGTGACTCCATGGTGGGCGAGACAGGCACCGCCGTCTTCTCGCTGCATCCGATCAAGAACGTCACCACCGGCGAGGGCGGCGTCATCTGCACCGCGGACTCCGAGCTGGCAGGGAGAGCCCGCCGGCTTCGCTTCCACGGCCTGAAGGCCGATGCCTACGACCGCGAGACCGGGGGCCGGACGCCTCGGGCCGAGGTACTGGAGCCCGGGTTCAAGTACAACCTGCCGGACATGAACGCCGCCCTCGGTATCGGGCAGCTCACTCGGCTTGCGGCAAACAATGCGCGGCGAGCCGCCCTCGCTCACGCGTATGCCGAGCGCCTCGCGGACATCCCCGAGGTGTTGCCGCTGATCACCCCCGCCTATCCCATGCGGCACGCCTGGCATCTGTATGTGATTCGCGTCGACACCGAGCGGGCCGGTATCACCCGGGAGGCATTCATGGCCGGTCTCGCCGCTCGCGGTATCGGCACCGGCTTGCACTTTCGTGCGGTTCACGAGCAGCGGTTCTATCGCGAGACCATGAGGGTGGACGATGACCGGCTTGCGAACACCATCTGGAATTCCGCGCGGCTGTGCTCGCTGCCTCTCTTTCCGGACATGCGCGAGACCGATGTCGCTCGGGTGGTCGACGCGATCAAGTCGGTGCTTCGCCGGAGCGCGCGATGACGGTGTGGCGACTGTCGGTCGTGGTTCCGGTACTCGACGAAGAGGCAAGCCTTCCGGAGCTGATCCGCCGCTGCCTCGCGGTGTTCGACGAGCTCGACTATCGGTGTGAGCTTATCCTCGTGGACGATGGCAGTCGGGATGCGTCGCCGCGTCTCATCAGGGATGCGGCGCGGCGGCATCGAGGACGGGTAGTCGGCGTCATCCTCAACCGCAACTACGGCCAACATGCAGCGGTGATCGCAGGGCTGGCGGAAGCGCGGGGCGACGTCGTCGTCACCATCGATGCCGATCTGCAAAATCCTCCAGAGGAGATTCCCAAGCTCCTCCCTCACGTCGAGGACGGCTGCGATGTGGTCGGAAGCGTCCGCCTCGCGCGCCGGGACCATTGGTTGCGCCGCATCGCTTCATCGCTCGTCAATCGCCTGGCGCGCAGGGCAACCGGCGTGATGATGCACGATTACGGCTGCATGCTGCGCGCCTACCGCCGCCCGGTGGTGGACGCGATCCTTCGCTGCGGGGAGCGCAGCACGTTCGTTCCGATCCTGGCCAACTGCTTTGCCGGGCGTACTGCCGAGGTGGAGGTCGAGCACGCACCGCGCCGCAATGACCGCTCGAAATACTCCGTCATGAAGCTCGTCAATCTTCACTTCGACCTGCTGACGAGCGTGACCGACTTTCCCTTGCGCCTGCTGAGCATCGCCGGGGTTGGACTGGCTCTGGCCGGCTTCCTGTGTGCGGCCGGCCTGCTGACGCTGCGTCTCGCTCATGGCGCAGAGTGGGCCGCCGACGGCGTGTTTACGGTGCTCTCCGCGTTGTTCGTGCTAGTCGGCGCGCAGCTCATGGGCATGGGACTGCTCGGTGAGTACATCGGGCGCATCTACCACGATGTAAGGGCGCGGCCGCGGTACTTCGTGCGCGAGCGTGTCGGGCAAGTCGACGACCGGCCCTACATCCGGCCGGTCGCTCGCGCGGCTGCCGGTCACCGGACCCGGGAGCAGCGTTGATGCGCGCAGTGGTCGTCGCCTATCACGAGATGGGATGCGCGGGTATCGAGGCGTTGCTGCGCAACGGTTTCGACATCGCCGCGGTGTTCACTCACCGGGACGATGCCGGCGAAGCGCTCTGGTTTCGTTCCGTCGCCGAGCTCTGCGTGCAGCACGGGCTGCCGGTGTTCGCTCCCGACGATGTGAACCACCCGCTCATGGTGGAGAAGATCCGTCGCCTCGAACCGGACATCCTGTTTTCGTTCTACTACCGTGCCCTGCTGAAGGCACCCATTCTGAACATTCCGAAGTCCGAATGCCTCAACCTGCACGGCTCGCTGCTGCCGAAGTATCGGGGCCGCAGCCCAATCAACTGGGCGATCATTCACGGTGAACGCGAGACCGGGGTGACTCTCCACTACATGACGGAGAGACCGGACGACGGCGACATCGTGTGCCAGATGAAGGTCCCCATCGGCCCGGAGGATACGGCGCGGGTGTTGAATCGAAGGCTCGTCGAAGCGGCGGGCATGATGCTCGACGAATATCTGCCGCAGATCGAGTGCGGTTGTGCTCCGCGTGTTCCGCAAGACCATGGCAACGCCAGCTACTTCTCGCGGCGCAGTCCGGACGACGGCGCAATCGACTGGAAATCATCCAGCGGAGCAATCCGGAACCTGGTTCGGGCGGTGACCCGCCCCTATCCCGGCGCATTCACGTACCGGGGGGACACGAGGATCTACGTCTGGGAAGCGGCTCAGCACGGCGCAGCCGGGATCACGGGCGTACCGGGAAGGGTCCACTCGATCGATCCGCTGGTCGTTCAGTGCGCGCACGGGGCGCTCGAGGTCAGAACCGCGCAAGTCGAGGGCGACATCTACCGCTCGGGAGCGCAGCTCGCGACGGAGATCAACCTCGTGCCCGGAACTCGTCTCGGACCCCGGACTTCTCCGGGCGTTGGCGCGAAGACCCGGGTGCTGATCCTCGGTGTCAACGGGTTCATCGGCAGCGCGCTTACCGAACGGTTGCTGGCCAGTGGACGCTATGAAGTCCATGGCATGGATCTCAACCATCACTCCATCCGCCGCTTTCACGGTGAGCGGGACTTCTACTTCCATGAAGGCGACATCGGCATCCATCGGGAATGGATCGAGTATCACGTCAAGAAGTGCGACGTCGTCGTGCCGTTGATTGCGATTGCGACGCCTGTCGAATACGTACGAAATCCGTTGCACGTATTCGAACTCGATTTCGAAGAGAACCTGCGAATCGTCCGCTACTGCGTGAAGTACAACAAGCGCGTTGTCTTTCCTTCCACCTCCGAAGTCTACGGGATGTGCGACGACCCCGAATTTTCGGAGCGCACGTCGCGGCTCGTGCTCGGACCCGTCCACAAGCAGCGCTGGATCTACTCCTGCTCCAAGCAGTTGCTCGACCGCGTGATCTGGGCCTACGGCCAGTCGCAGAGTCTGCGTTTTACTCTGTTCCGGCCGTTCAACTGGATTGGGCCTCGACTGGATTCCCTGGATTCGGCGCGCATCGGCAGCTCGAGAGCAATCACCCAGCTCATCCTCAACCTCGTCGAAGGGACGCCGATCCAGCTCGTCGACGGAGGCCGGCAGAAGCGCTGCTTCACGGACGTTCGCGACGGCATCGAGTGCCTGTTCCGAATCATCGAGAACGAAGCCGGGCGCTGCGACGCAGAGATTGTCAACATCGGCAATCCCGACAACGAGGCCAGCATCGGGGAACTCGCCGCGCTCGTCACCCGGCAGTTCGAGGCGCATCCTCTGCGTGGATGGTTCCCGCCCTGTGCCGGGATGCGCACCGTCGAAAGTCGCCGCTACTACGGCGACGGCTACGAAGATCTCCGCCACCGGCGTCCCAGCATCGCGAACGCCACACGACTTGTAGGTTGGCGCCCGGCGATTGGCCTGGAGGATGCGGTAGCGGGCACGCTCGATTTCTTCCTCCGGGAATCCACCCGGTCCCTCGCCGCGGCCTCCCCCGAATGCATGGACCGCGGTGCGTTCCGACCGGTTGCTGATGAACCCCGGACGGCATGTGGATAGGGCGGTGGACGCTCCGGTCGTCGGGCTGAGAATCGACGTCGACACGCTGCGCGGCACGCGCCTGGGCGTACCCCGGCTGCTGGATCTGATGGGGCGGCAGGACATCAGGGCGAGCTTCTTCTTCTCGGTGGGGCCAGACAACATGGGCCGTCATCTGTGGCGGCTCGCGCGTCCCCGCTTCTTTTGCAAGATGCTGCGCTCGCGCGCACCGTCCCTTTATGGCTGGGACATCCTCCTTCGCGGCACCGTAGGTCCGGGGCCGCTCATCGGCCGCCGTCTCCGCAATGTCATCCGAACCGCGGACCGTGTGGGCCACGAGATCGGACTGCATGCCTGGGACCACCATCGGTGGCAGACGCATGTAGCGCACATGTCTCGAGTCGAGATCCGTCAGGAGTTGCGGCGTGGAGTCGAGACTCTCTCCGACATTGTGGGCCGCTCCGTGACTTGCTTCGCGGCCCCGGGCTGGCGCTCTACCGCGACCGTGCTCGAAGAGCAGCGCGAACTTGGTCTCACCTACCACAGCGACTGCCGCGGCCACAGCATTTTCCGTCCCTTGCTCCATGGCGTACCACAGACCACCCAGATTCCGGCCACTCTGCCGACCTACGACGAGTTGATCGGGCGTCACGGAGTCTGCGTGCGGAACTACAACGAGCGCCTCCTGCGCCGGATCGAGCCGGGACGTCTCAATGTGCTCACGGTGCACGCCGAAGTGGAGGGTATCGGCCGTGCCGACTTGTTCGCTTCGTTCGTCGAGACGGCCAAGCGCCGGGGCATCGCCTTCGTGCCGCTGGGGCATCTGCTTCCCGACGGGAGCAAGCCGCCATGCGGTGCGATGGAACAAGGTGCCGTGGAAGGGCGCGACGGATGGGTGACGGTGCAGACGGGGTGAACGCAACCGGCGGGGAGCGCACGGCGGCTCGGCCGTCGGTCCGGGCGGTGTTCCGGTTCGGCGGGCTGGTGCTGTGCGGTTGGCTGGTCATCTACATCCTGCCGTTGGGACAGCGGCCGCTCATCATGCCTGACGAGACGCGCTACGCGGAGATCCCGCGCGAGATGCTGAGCACCGGCGATTGGGTGGTGCCACGCTTGGCGGGACTGCGCTATTTCGAGAAGCCACCGCTCGGATACTGGGTGAACGCGACTTCAATCTCGTTGCTCGGGGAGCACGAGTTCGCGGTGCGCCTGCCGAGCGCCGTGGCAGCCGGACTGACCGCGCTTCTGGTGTTCGGGTTTGCCAGGACGGTCAGCCGGTGTGCGAAGACCGGCATCTTCGCCGCAGCGGTCTATCTCACCTTCGTGGAAGTCTACGTGGTCGGTACGTTCAACGTGCTCGACAATCTGCTGACGCTGTTTCTCACCGCCGCGATCATCGCGTTCCACCGGGCGGTGGTGTCGCGCGACGCACGCTTTGCATTGCTCGCGGGGATGGCGGCGGGCGGCGCCTTTCTGACCAAGGGGTTTCTGGGGTTCGCGATCCCGGCCCTGGTGCTGACGCCGTGGCTGCTGTGGGAGAGGCGCTTTCT
>JAKZYK010000403.1:0-5886 GCA_047514485.1 Gammaproteobacteria bacterium | reverse complement strand
CCGTGGCGTGCGTTCGCGAGCGCGTTGTATCCCGCGGGGTTGCAGAGCACCCGGGTCTCGCCGAGCGCGACGTCGACCCGGTTGTGCATGTGGCCGTGGATCCAGAGCGGCGGCTGGTACTGCGCGGTTACTCCCTCCAGGTCGGAGGCGAAGGCTGCGTTGCACGGGTCACCCTCGAACCGCGGCGCGACCGATCGGGGCGTCGGCGCGTGGTGGGTGATCACCACCGCGCTGGTCCCCGTTTCGGTGGCCGCAGTGAGCTCGCGCTCGATGAAGGCGCGCTCCGCTTCGTGGCGCCGCACCGATTCGAACGTCGTGAACCTTCGGGTGCCTTCGCGCTGCCGGATCGCGCCGTTGAAGTCCGAGATTCTTCGCTGCGCCTCCGCGTGTGCCCCGGGCTCGTTGGCGATGCCATCGAGCCGGAAGTCCGTCCACAGCGTCGCGCCGATGAACCGCACACCGGCGATGGTGACCGCACCGGGGTCGAGCAGCGTCACGCCGTGGATCCGGCACTGCCCTGCGAGGATCTGTCGTCCCTCGTCGATGTCGCTCCCGTAGTACTCATGGTTGCCTGGCACGTACAGGATGTGCTCAGCGCCTTCCCATGCCTGCACCGCCTCGGCGAGCAGCCAAGGGTGTCGGATTTCGGCGAGGTCGCCAGCGAGGACGACGACGTCGACTCCGGCCGCGAGGTCCGGGACGGGGTTGCCGAATTCAAGGTGGAGGTCGGAGACGATCTGCATCCGCATCGCGTCGCTCCCGGTGTCGGTTGGTAATCCTCGCGCGCCCTCGCGTGCTGTGTCGAGCCGGCCGGGCTGGCGCGGCGCCGCGGTGGGGCGGGAGGTGCTCCATGCGTACTCAATGTACTCTCGGACTTGTGGCTCGACTGCGATAATCGGTTGCTGCGGCCCATTGGAGGCTGCACGACTGTGCCACATGGAGTCGTGGTTCGCTCTGTGCCACCTTGCCCCTGAGGTGTTCGAGCGGGTAATCGAATCGGCGGACTTTCCGGATTGGGCACTACGGACCGCATGGCGCGTCGCTTTGGAGAAGGATTTCGAGCCTGAAATGACCACCGAGTGGTTTCCCGCCTGGATGCTGCTCGAAGAGCCCGGACTCGCAGCCGCACTCGCGCCGTGCCGCGCCGACGACGACCCATCGCGAGCCTTCGATGTCACGATGTCCCTGCTGGCCTATCCGAGTCTGGATGGACACGGAATTGAACTCCGCCGTTCGCTCCAGGCCATCCACCCGGGCCTGCTGGAGCGATTTCTCGCCAAGCGGGCGCGGGCCACAGCGCCTGTGCCGTTACCGGGGTAGATAAGACCTCCCGCCGTCAATAGCCCGCTCGCATACTCCGGAGCTCGACTTGAGCCCACCCATTCCGATGCCCGCCGGTTGAACTCCCGCCACGTCTTCGCTGCGAATCGTCGTAGCTTGATGTCAGCGGCGTTCAATTTGATTACGGGCTGAACCGCGCTCTGGCGGCCAGAGTTCGTTTCGGCCCGGTGGTGCCTCGAGCTTTCGTGGCGCAAACGCGGCTCGCTGGAGTTCCAACGGTCAGCGCCCGGATCTCGAACGTCCCGGTCTCGCGCGCCTCTGACCGGCGCAACGCGAGACGCGCCGGGCGGGGCACATCGGCGCCGTCGCGATATGGCGGGGTAGCACTGCGCACCGGTTGGACAGACCATGCCCTGCGCGAGCCGTGATACATCGTTCCGGTCGCTTGCTCGAACTCTGAGGGTATCGCCGAGGACGGTGTCCGCGCTGAGCGTGAAGACATCAATGGGGCATCATCTGGAAGCAGGGACGCCTCATTTCAGCCGCAGCACGGACAAAGACCATGTGTCAGACTGCCGTCGGCGGTCTCGTACGCACGCGCCCGCAACACCCCGGGGGCCGGACCGGAGGTGATGCGGCCGCGGGCGTCTCGCGAACCCGTGCCCCGGCGTTCGGCGCGCTTGAAGGACCCTTTCGGAACCGTCGGCATTCAGAGCCGGGGCGAGCCGTGCCGGCTTCCTGACACTGGCCGCGGGTTGCCCGGCCATGCTGGTGCGAGCATCGAATGGCAGCGGAGCCGAGCAATGGATGAGCAACTCAGACGCGGCTTGCATGCCGAGCTCGCCAAGGCCATGGCGATGTTCTGTGTGCGCAACACCGAGCTCGAGAACATCCACGCCGGATTGGTCCCGGTGACGCGGACCGGCGACTATTCCGATGTGATCGTCATCGACGCGGAGGGCCGGCGCATTCCGTGGCCGGAGGTGTCTCACTTCGATGACGATGCCATGCGGGACTTGATGCATCAGGTTGTCGACCGCCTCTTCACCTTTCACGCGCTCGCCGAGGACCCGCGCCTGCTGCGGCTGATGGAGCGATGGTCGAGCGTGACGCGGCACTGGGACGAACCGAAGCTCGACAGGGTGCTCGTGGCCGCGGTCGAGTCGACCTCGTAGGCGGACGCCGACGCAAAGCCCCACCGGGCGAACGGGTTCCGGACGAGGCACCGACATCACCATACTGGCGAAGTACAACGAGGTGTCCAATCGCTCACATGCACGGTTCTGATCGGGACGGTGCCGGGTGGTGCCGAGACTTATTGGCGGCGGTCACGTCGCCGTTTGCGGGGTGGAAAGCAGGACGACAGACAGCGAACCGTCCCGCCATCACATCGACGCAACGACAGACGCTCGCCCGCGTCGACTGTGGGACCCGGCGGAGGATTCCGCGGTGCTTGCGGTCCCGCTTGCCTACCGATCCGCGCCCCGACTCGCCGCGAAGCTCGGGCGCACGTCCACGTCCGTCCGGATACGCCGAAGGCGGTTGATCGAGTGCATGAGTGCGCTAAGTCCTTGATCCGCTGCGCGCCATCATGGCGCGGGGAAGGCTGACCCGTGCCGCGTGGCGGGGGCGTCCAGCCGGGCGACGGCGAGCGGAGAGACGAACCGATCGACCGGCCGCGGCGCCCGTGCGCGAATAGCGGGCGGCGGTTCCAGCCCACGCTCAGGCGCCGGCTGCTATGCGGCCCGTGCTTCGCCGGCACGAACCTCCCGCAAGGCGGCGGGGTGACATAGGGGAGGCATAGCCGACGAAAACTAGTGCGAATGGCTCGGCGGCGAACTCGACGGGTCAATCGGCTGATTGCGGCGCACCTGTTCCGCAGCCCGTTGAATGGCTGTCCCGATCTCTATGGCCTGTTCGGGGGTCATGTAGCATTCCAGCACGCGCGGCTTTTTGTCGCGATCGTGCTTGGCTTCCAACACCATCCCTACTTGTCCGTCCGGTGTCCGAGCAAGCCAGATGTTCGTGACCGACCGCAGGTCGATCGACTTCTTCCCTATGTAGCGTTCCGGGATCTTCATGCTCGCGTGCCGTTCCTGAAATTGGGGGCCGGTCCGTCCCGCGCACTGGCCTTCAGGCTAACAAGCAAGGAAGCCACGGGCCGGAACGGCGGCGCGAGTCTAGGCGGGCGCGGCGCTGAATGTCTACGGATGTATCGCCTAGTCTCTATACGTCCGTGGGAACACCGAAGGGAGCACAGTTCCTCAGCTCAACCATGGTATTCGTCGCAATACCGCAGCCGGCTCTGCATTGGGCACGGACTGTGGTGGTGCAGTCCCTCGAAGTCTTCACCGACGGCACCGCGCCGGTGGCAGTGCGGACAAGCGATCCTGCTGTCCGAACGGATGCTGGTAGCGATCGCGCCGAGAGCCGACGACGCGAGACGATTCAGTCGGATCTGGCGGGGCGCGCGCGGGTGATCGACGGCGACACGATCGAGGTCGGCTCGGCGCGGGTCCGTCTCTTTGGCGTGGATGCACCAGAGAGCGCGCAGAGCTGTGTTGCAGCGAGCCGCCCCTGGCCTTGCGGGCGCCAAGCGACGCAGGCGCTTGCCGGACGAATCGACAACCGCTCGGTCGCTTGCGAAGAGCGCGATCGTGATCGGTATGGGCGCATCGTTGCCGTGTGCCGGCAAGGCGGGCAGGACGTCAACGCCTGGCTGGCCCGAGGAAGGTTGGGCGTTGGCCTACCGTCGATACTCGCGGACGTACATCGACGAGGAGGCGGCGGCGAAAGCGGCGCGGCGTGTGGAGAGGAGAGTTCGTTCCTCCATGGGACTGGCGCAGGGGCAATCGCCTGAAGTCCGCCACCCGGGACGCGCCTCCCGTCGCTGCACGTGATCGGGGTGCCTGCCGTATCAAGGGCAACATCAGCCACAACAGCGGGCGACGTATCTACCACGTCCCCGGTGATCGCGACTATGAACGTACGCGCATCAGTCAGTCGCGGGGCGAGCGGTACTTCTGCACGGAAGCCGAAGCGCGCGCGGCAGGATGGCGGCGAGCGGGCCGGTAACGGCTCGCACCCTTCGTAATTCCACTTCGGCCACATTCCTTGTACCGACGAGTACTCCGACCTGTTCACGCATCCCATGGCCTGCGCCCGGCGCGGCTTCGGCCGCCTGCGCGGATGCTCTCTGGACACCATCCAGACCGATTTCAGACGCTGTTCATCCGGCCGGAGGGCAACACCTCAGTGACAGGCAGGACTGAACGATGTTGTCTCGGACCTTCTGAACAAGGTTATCCTGATCCCAAATGACGGTGCTTACTGGTTCCTCCTCGCTGATGGGGGAGACCGAGCGGTGGAGCTCGCAAACGTGGCGCGGGTGATGACGAGGGCGAGATCGTCGGCGACTTTCTCCAGCCCGCTGCTCGACAATGCGGCGAGGCGATCCGCGAGTATTGGTGAGTATGCGCGAACCTGATCGGCTGTGATGTTGTGCCGAACGGGGAGGATGACCTTGGCGCCGTCGACCTCTCGGGCAACCAGACCGTCCAACTCCTTCTGCGGCCATTCCTTGTTCAGGAAGTGCAAGCTGATGACGACCACGCCGAAACGCGAGCGGGACAGTCCATGGTCGATCGACCTGCGCAGGCTGTCACCAACGGCAAGGGAGAAATCGTCGAACCATACCGAAAGACCGCGCGCCTGAAGCGCTTGGGCCAGCGGCCGGGCGAAGAATTCCTTGTCTTCACTGGCGTGACTGACGAAGACGTCCCATTCGCTGTCCATAGGATTGGTCGTCTCAGTCTGACGTGCCGTGTCGCGGGGGATGAGCTCCCAGAGAACGTCGCTGGGGTCGTGAGGGAAGCGGTCCGCGATTTTTCGTGTGCGATCAATAGCCTCGTCGAGAGAGAGCAACGCGGCATGTGGCCATCCCTGGTCCGACTTCTCGGCCCGGTCCCGGCGCTGGCGGTGCATCATGAGCATCAAGGCGGCTTTCGCATAGCGCATGCTGCCGACCGAGATGCCCTTGACCGCAATCTCCCAAGCTTGGCCGTGAGCGAGCTGTTCGTCGCCCCACTCGATCATGCGGTTGAGATCGTCGACCTCTCTTTTGTAGGGCTTCTCGGCGCCGCCATGACGGAGGGCTCGCTGGTTCCATTCCTCGAGGGCGTCGCGTAGCTCGCGGTATGCGGCCAGCACGATCTCGTATGTCGGGCGCATCAGACGAAGGTCGCCGACACGCTTTTCGTCGAACTGGTATCGATAGCTCATGGTGGTGCTGAGTGTCGGGGACTAGGAGTGTGCGCCGCAGAAAGATCCGTGCGGCGAAGTTGGTATGGGATGGGGTGTGTGCGTGGATTGGCGGCAGGGGGGAAGTATGATCCGACACGCCCGTTTCGTGAGGGAACTCCCCGATGCCGACCACGTTTCGCCCCTACCAGCCGGACCAGTCCATGCTTCTGCCGCCGGACTTGCAGGAGTGGGTTCCCCCGGGTCACCTCGCTCACCACGTCAGCGACGTGGTTGATGCACTGGACTTGACGTCGTTCTATGCGCCGTACGAGGGGGACGGTCGGCGCAACGCCCCGTACGAGC
>JAKZYK010000402.1:0-2648 GCA_047514485.1 Gammaproteobacteria bacterium | reverse complement strand
CCGCCACGCCGAAATGCGCACGTGGGCCTCCGACAGCAGCGGCTAGATTATCTTCGGCTCCCGCCGATGTACCACCCGGTCTTCGGCGAGCCGTGCGATGTCGGCTTCGTCGTAGCCGAGCTCTTCGAGGATCGTCGCGTTATCGGCGCCGAGCCAGGGCGCGATAGACCGGATCTCGGCCGGGGTTTCGGTGAAACGGGCCGCCGGCCTTGGCTGGCGCACCGGGCCGAGATCGGGGTCCTCGCGGACCTCGATGATCCCGTTCTCAACCACCTGGGCGTCCGCGATCACCTCGCCGCGCCTGAGCACCGGTGCGGCGGGCACGACCTCGCGGTCGAGACGCGCGAGGATTTCCGCCGTCGACCGTTTGGCGATCTCCCGATTCATGATCGTCCGGCGCTCGGTCCGGTTGTGGCCGCGCGCGGCGGCGGTCTTGAAGCGCGGGTTCTCGATCAGCTCCTCGCGGCCGAAGGCGCGGCACATCCCCGCCCATTCCGCGTCTGTGACGGCGCCCGCGGTGATATAGCCGTCGGCGGTCCGGAAGATCAGATCGGGCCCCGCCTGCTCCTGCGCCGGATCCTGCTCGTTTTCGAGAAAGGTGAGCGGCGCGCTCGCCTCCGGCCACAGATAGGCGACCATGGTGTCGAGCATGGCGAGGCGGACGTGCTGGCCCTTGCCGGTTCGTTCGCGCGCGAACAGCGCCGCCGTGATCGCCTGCGCCGCGGTCACCGATGTCGTCTTGTCGGGGACGATGGTGCGCACCATATGCGGGCGGCCCGTCTCGTTGTCGGTCTGGATGTCGCAGAGACCGCAAAGCGCCTGGATGACCGAATCGTAGACCCGCTGGTGCGCATAGGGCCCCGACTCGCCGAAGCCGCTGATCGAGACGAAGACTATGTCGGGCTTGAGTTCGCGAACGATGTCCTCGCCGAGCCCCATGCGCTCGATCGCGCCGGGCCGGAAGTTCTGCACCAGCACGTCCGCGGTTTCCGCGAGCTTGCGGACGATGGCGAGCCCCTCGGCGGTCTTGAGGTCGACGCAGAGCGAGCGTTTCGACCGGTTGCAGGACAGGAAGGTGGCGGACATGCCGCGGTGGACGACACCGTACTGCCGCATGATGTCGCCGGCCGGCGATTCGATCTTGATCACGTCGGCGCCCTGGTCGGCGAGCATCATGGCCGCCACCGGGCCCGAGACCATGGTCGTCAGGTCAAGAACGCGGACGCCGTCGAGCGGGCCGGGCATGGCTCAGATCTCCGGCGCGCTGCGCCCGCCATAGTTCCGCGGATAGGTCTCTGCATAGGCGGGACGCGCCCGGATGCGGATGCGGTAGTCGCGCAGGTAGTCCGGTAAAGCGAGTTCGTAGTGCTCGGCGGCATCCAGGCAAGACATGAAGAGAATGTCGGCGATGCTGATCTTCTCCCCCATCAGGAACGGGCCGGCTCCGGTGATCCGTTCCTGCATGCGCTCGAGCTGGTGGTCGAAATATTCGATCGCCGCGCGGACGGCGATCGGCGAGGCGCCGTATTCTTGCACCAGGTCGCCGTGGCGCCGGATGCTGTAGATCGCGTTGGCGTCGAGCTCGCTCATGGTGAAAAAGCACCATTCGAGCAGCCGCGCCCGCCCGAGCGCGTCGTCGGGCACATAGACGTGATCCGGCACCGGAAACGTCTCGGTCATGTATGTCATGATCGCGGCGCTCTCGGTCAGGCAGATATCGCCGTGGACCATCGCCGGGACCTTGTGCCGCGGGTTGATGGCCAGGAATTCGTCGGTCTTGGTCTCGCCGGTGCGCGGGCCGATCGGGCGGTGCTCGTAGTCGAGGCCCAATTCCTCCGCGAGCCACAGGGTGCGGTGGGTCCGCATCGTGCCGGCGCCCCAGAGGACCAGCTTCTGCGTCGTCATGTCATTACTTCCAGAGCGTTCAAGACCAGAGCGGTACCCGATCAATCTAGATCATACCCTGCGGCGGCGAAGCAGCTTCTGCATTCTTGCGGGTTGAAGATTTCTCGGATGCGTCCGATGGCGTCGCACAGGCCGTCTACAGTGCGCTCGGGGGCTTTGCGGAGCAGCGCCTTGAGCTTGGAGGAGGCCATCTCGATGGGGTTGAGGTCGGGTGAGTAGGGCGGCAGGAAGAGAAGCCCGGCCGGTGACGAGCTGCCCTCCGAGACCACGGCTACGTCGACCGATGGTTGGACACCTTCGCCCGGGAATTCGATTTCTTTAGAGCGCAACAGCCCCCGTCGGCAGGCTCGGGGGAGGCGCATCGCCGACAGCCACAGCCGGCCCGGCAATCCTGAGACAGGTAGTTCGTTGACCGCCCGAGTGCGGCCGCATAGGGTTTGAGCTTGGTTCCTTCCAAACTGCCCCGGCGCGGCACGATACGGCGTGGCCTGAGGGCCGCGGCCGGAAGGAGGCTGTCATGAAGCTCTACGAATGGGATTTTGCACCCAACTGTCGTCGGGTGCGGATGTTTCTTCTTGAGAAAGGGATCGAAGTCCAGCGTGAGGAATGCATCACTTCCGATATCATCCTCAAGAACGACTATCGCGACCGGTATGCGCACTATATGGTGCCCATGCTGGAGTTGGACGACGGCACCCAGCTCGGCGAGGCTCTATCGATCTGGCACTATTTCGAGACGCTGC
>JAKZYK010000401.1:0-14902 GCA_047514485.1 Gammaproteobacteria bacterium | reverse complement strand
GACTCCCTGCTCGGGGTGCCCGGGCTGCTGCACGCCTTCAAGCTCGGGCGGGTGGCTCTGGCGAACGCGCCGGGAACGGGCGTGGCCGACGACAAGAGCGTCTATGCCTACGTCCCCGACATGATCCGCTACTACCTGGGTGAGGAGCCGATTCTGGCCAACGTCGAGACCCACCTGTGCCGGCGCCCGGAGGATCTGGAGTACACCCTCGACAACCTGGAGAACCTGGTGGTGAAGCGCGTGGGCGAATCCGGAGGCTACGGCATGCTCGTCGGTCCCCACGCGACGCCCGAGGAGCGCGCGGCCTACGCCGAGCAGGTGCGCGCCGACCCGTCCGGCTTCATCTCCCAGCCGGTGCTCGCGCTCTCGCGCGCGCCCTGCTTCGTCGAGAGCCGCGCCGAGCCGCGCCATGTGGACCTGCGTCCTTTCGTGCTCCACGGCCGCGAGACCCGCATCGTGCCCGGCGCCTTCTGCCGTGTGGCGCTGCGCCGGGGCAGCCTCGTGGTGAACTCCAGCCAGGGCGGGGGCGGCAAGGACCTCTGGGTGCTGGAAGACTGATGCTCTCGCGCAACGCTCAGGGGCTGTACTGGATGGGCCGCTACCTCGAGCGGGTGGAGCACCTGTGCCGCCTGCTGCGATTGCAGGTGGAAGCGCTGGTGGATCGGCCGATCCCCGAGATCCATTTCGGCTGGAGCCGGATCTACGCCTGCCTGGACCGGCAACCGCCCCTCGGGGGCGACTTCGAGCCCGACGAGAGCGACGACTACACCCTGGCCGATTCGTTCACCCTGGCCGGCGATCTCACGTTCGAGCGCTCCAACCCCGATTCGATCCGGAGCTGCTTCGCGCTGGGCCGCGAGAACGCCCGCCAGATGCGCCACTGCATCAGCGCCGAGATGTGGACCTGCCTGAATCTGGGCTGGCTGCGGATTCGCGATCTCGAAATCGAGGACATCTGGAAGGTCTCCCCGGAGAGCTTCTACGCGCAGACCACGCGCGAGATCGACACCTTCACCGGGGTGGCCGAAGCGACCATGTACCGCGACGAGGGCTGGCGTTTCATGCGGCTCGGACGGTTCATCGAACGCGCCCAGCTTCTGGTTGCGCTGCTCCTGGCTCAGCTCGCCGCCAGCCGAGTGCACGACGAAACCACCGGCACGGACTGGACGAGCCTGCTGCGCGCATGCCAGGCATTCGACGCCTACCAACGCAACTACAGCGTCGAGGTCCGGCCGGACCGAGTGCTCGACCTGCTCGTGACCGATCCACTGCTGCCCGGCTCGCTGTGCCGTTCGCTCGACACGCTGGCAGCGGAGATCGCCGCCATGGGTCCGAGTCCGGACTCGCGGGCCGGCGGCGCGGCCGAGCGGCTCGCGGGCCGGCTGCGCGCCCTGATCCGCTACGAGTGGCCGGACCGGGAGGATCGGGAAGCTCTCCTCGTGCAGACCGCGGAGCACTGCCGCACGCTCCACGATCTCGTGAACGCCGCGTACATCGATTACGCCGTCGATGGACTCCCCGGTACGCTGACGCCATGACCGGAGTCGTCCGTTACGAGATCGAGCACGTCTCCCGCTACCAGTACACGGCCTCCGTGCGGCAGTGCGTGATGCTGCTGTGTCTGAAGCCGCGCGAGGATCAGGGGCAGCAGCTCCTTCACTTCGAGATCGAGACGCAGCCTCCGGCCTGCCTGAACCGCGAAGAGGACTGTTTCGGCAACACCCGACACGTCCTCGACATCCACCGGTCACACCAGGTCCTGGAGATCACGGCCCGCTCCACGGTCGAGGCAGCGCCTCCCCTCCCGCTCCCGGCGCGCCTGGGAGCCGGCGCCTGGGAGGAGATCTGCGCCCTCGGGGGATCCTTCGCCGACTGGGATTTCACCCATCCGAGCACGCTGATCAGGCCATCCTCCGCTCTTGCCGCGTTCATTGACCGGCACCGCATAGAGCCCGGGAGCGACCCCCTCGATAGTCTGTTGCGGCTCTCGGACACGCTCCACCGCTGCTTGCGCTACATCCCGGGCAGCACCTCGGCGGAGTCCCCCGTCGATCACGTCCTCGAAACCGACCGGGGGGTCTGCCAGGACTACGCCCATGTCATGATTGCCATCGCGCGCTGCTGGGGCATTCCCGCCCGCTATGTCTCGGGCTATCTGCACCTGGCCGGTCAACCCGGCGAGCGGTCGCCGGACAACGCCACCCACGCCTGGGTGGAATGCCGGCTGCCGGAGCTCGGCTGGATCGGCTTCGACCCCACCAACCAGGGTCTTGCCGGTGAGGGGCACGTACGCATCGCGGTCGGGCGCGACTACCACGACGTGTCCCCGACCCGCGGCGTCATTCAGGGCGGCGGAGACACCCGTCTCGAGGTCGACGTACAGATACGCGCCGGCGCAGGCGGAGCCGCGACGGACCGGAACAGCGCCGCCGGGACCTGAGAGTCTCGACGGATCACCTCCGTCGAGACCGGGAAGGCTTTGCGGGTAGTGACTCCGTTTCAATGTCTCCCGGCGGGCAGGGAGAGCCGGAGGCGTCACCCGATATCGCACCGCGACCCGTGTCGGATTACATTTCAGCCTTTCCGACCTGCCGGGGGCTCTTCCCTCCCCGGCAGGTTCAGGACTTCAAGCTGAGCCGCTACCGGCTTGCGGGCAACATTGCCCTCGATCTCCGATAGGGCTATTCTTTTTGAGATGTAAGATGTAGCCGCCAAGATCAAGGTCGCAGATCACAACATCAACCAGGACACGAGGCCGATGGATATTCAGACTGAGCGGGAAAATGGAACCTTGATTGCAAAGGCGGAAGGACGCATCGACGGCGTCAACGCACGCGATTTCGAGGAAGCGCTGAAGAACGCAATCAGCGGAGACGACAGCACCGTCATCATGGACCTCGAGGGCCTCTCCTACATCAGCAGCGCGGGCCTTCGGGTCATCCTGCTGATCGCCAAGACTCTCCGGAAACGGAATGCGGATCTCATGCTCTGCTCGCTCTCGGACCCGATCCGGGAGGTCTTCGAGATCAGCGGCTTCGACAAGATCATCCCGGTCCACGCCTCCCGGGAGAAAGCGCTCGCCGCGATCGGCGGCTAGGCCGGCTGGCGCGAAATCCCGATACCTCGTCCCGAAACCGGGACGGGGCATTTGTTCACATACATCCAAGCCGGTACGGGGCTGAATCCGCGGCCTCGCACACAGCCGCCCCGCGATGGCAGCGGCTCTCCACCCCTCCCTCCGGATCAGAGCAGGTCTTTGACCGCGTCACGCTCCTCTTCGAGCTCGGCGCGCGTCGCATCCATCTTCTCGCGGCTGAACTCGTCGATGTCGAGCCCCGGCACGATGCGGTACGCGCCGTTCTCGATGGTGACCGGGAAGGAGTAGATCAGCCCTTCGGGAATGCCGTAGCTTCCATCGCTCGGGACGGCCATGCTGGTCCAGTCCCCGCCGGCGGTGCCCCCGGTCCAGTCGTGCACGTGCGAGAGCCCCGCGTGGGCGGCGGAGGCCGCGCTGGAGAGACCGCGCGCCTGGATGATCTCGGCGCCGCGTTTCTGCACCCGCGGAATGAACTGGTCTCGAACCCAAGCGGCGTCGAGCAGCTCCATCGCCGGCGTGGCGCCGATCGTGGCGTGATTCAAGTCGGGATACTGGGTCGCGGAGTGATTCCCCCAGATCGTCACCCGCCGGATCTCCGATACCGCGGCCCCGGTCTTCTCCGCCACCTGGCTGATGGCCCGGTTGTGATCGAGCCGCATCATCGCCGAGAACTGCGCCGGTGCGAGATCCGGCGCGTTGCGCATTGCGATGAGCGCATTCGTATTCGCGGGGTTGCCGATCACCAGCACCTTCACGCCACGACTCGCGTGGTCGTTGAGCGCCCGGCCCTGGGGGCCGAAGATCCTTCCGTTCTCGGCGAGGAGATCCCCTCGCTCCATGCCTTTTCCGCGCGGCTTCGCACCGACGAGCATCGCGTAATCGACGTCCTTGAACGCGACGGCCGGATCGTCGGTGACCACGATGTCCTGCAGCAGCGGATACGCGCAGTCGTTGAGCTCCATCACCACGCCCCCGAGCGCGCCGAGCGCGGGCGTGATCTCCATCAGATTCAGCGCTACCGGCCGATCCGGCCCGAGCATCTCGCCGGATGCGATACGAAACAGCAGCGAGTATCCGATCTGTCCGGCCGCGCCGGTGACAGCGATTCTCGCGGGTGAGGTCATCGCGCCAATCTCCTGTTCGTCCCGGTCTTCTGTTCTTCGATGGATCGTTCGATCCGTGGTCAACCTCGATCCTTCCTGCGCACGTAGTCGCGCTGCGCCGCCCCCACGTAGCGTTGCTGCGGGCGGCCGATTCGCTGCTCCTCGCCGGTGAATAACTCCATCCAGTGCGTCACCCAGCCGACGGTACGCGAAATGGCGAAGATCACGGTGAACATGTTCAGAGGAATCCCCAGCGCGCTCAGAATGATGCCGGAGTAGAAATCCACGTTGGGGTAGAGATTGCGCTCGATGAAGTAGTCATCCTGAAGAGCGATCTCCTCCAGCCGCAGCGCGATCTCGAACAACGGCTGGTTGCCGGCGTCGAGGTCCTTGAGAAGGTCGTGACAAGCCTGGCGGATCAGCGTCGCGCGAGGATCGAAGTTCTTGTAGACACGGTGGCCGAAACCCATCAGGCGAAACGGATCGTTCCTGTCCTTCGCGCGTTCGATATACCTCGGTATCTCGGTCGGATCGCTGATGTGCCGGAGCATCTCGATCACTGCTTCGTTGGCGCCGCCGTGGGCCGGCCCCCACAGGGTCGCGATTCCTGCTGCGACGCACGCGTAGGGATTCGCGCCGGAGCTGCCCGCGAGGCGCACCGTGGACGTGCTCGCGTTCTGCTCGTGGTCGGCGTGGAGGATCATCATGAGCTCCAGGGCGCGTGCCGCGGCGGGGCTCGGCAGGTACGGCTCGGCCCGGACCGCGAACATCATCTGGAGGAAGTTCTCCACGTAGCCGAGCGAGTTGATCGGGTACATGAAGGGTTGGCCGATGCTGTACTTGTAGCAGTCGGCGGCGATGGACGGGAGCTTCGCGATCATGCGTATTGCGGCCAGCTCACGATGCTCCGCGTTACTCATGTCGAGGGTGTCGTGATAGAAGGTCGAGAGCGCGCCCACGATGCCGACGAGCATCCCCATTGGGTGGGCGTCGTGCTGATACCCGGCAATGAACCGCCGGATTCCCTCGTGGACCATGGAATGGCGCCGAACCTGGGCGTTGAATTCGTCCCATTGCGCCTTCGCCGGTAGCTCGCCGTACAGCAGCAGGTAGCAGATCTCGAGAAAGCTGCTGTGCTCTGCGAGCTGCTCGATCGGGTAGCCGCGGTAGAGCAGCACCCCCTCCTGCCCGTCGATGTAGGTGATCGTGCTCGAGCAGCTCGCCGTCGATGCGAAACCGGGATCGTAGGTGAAGTAGCCCAGCTTCGACGGCAGGGAGCGGATGTCGATGACCGGGCGTCCGTGGACGCCTTCGAGCACCTCGCATTCGAGGCTCTCTTCCGAGGCGTTGTCGGTAATCGTAACGACCTTGCGATTTGTCATGTTGCTCTCCCGTGACTCGGGCTCGACCGGCGCGGGCGAGCCGGCAAGACAAGACTTTCGGGATTCGAATCCGCCTTGCCGGCCGTCTTGCGAACGGCCCTTGGGAAATGTCGATGCCGGCCGGCTCGGGAGCACCGTAGTGAATTCCGCAAGGAACGTGAAAGTCTGTGCGGCGGCGCATGATCTCATACGCATCCGTGTTGTTGTACCCAATCGCGGATCGTGATCGGCTAGACTTTCGCTCGCTGAGTCTTCAGCCATCTGAGTCGAGGATGGAATGATGGATTCGTCCCTGCTCCGGATCGGGAACGCCGAGTTCCTCGACGCGCTCTATCTCGCCTACCGCCGGGACCCGAAGTCGGTCGACCCGCGGTGGGGCGAATTCTTCGCCGGCATCGATGACGACTCCGCCCCCCCTTCCGGAGCGGCGGCGAGCGATGTCTCCGGACTCACGACGAAACAGGTGTCCGAGTTCACGAAGCAGCAGATGAAGGTGCTGGCGCTCATCAACGCGAATCGGTACCGCGGTCACCGGGGAGCGGATCTCGACCCCATCAAAGTCTACCAGCGGCCGCCGGTCCCGGATCTCTATCCCGAGCACTACGGATTCGGCGAGGACGACCTCGACCGTGTGTTCAATACGGGAACGCTCCATATCGGCAAGCCGGAGGCGACGCTTCGCGAGATCCACGAGCTGGTGCGCGACACGTACCGTGGATCGATCGGCACCGAGGTGACACACCTTTCCTCGACCGAGCAGAAGCGGTGGGTGCAGGAGCGGCTCGAGCTGTGCCGGGGACGTCCGAGCTTCGACGCGGCGAAGAAACGCGACGTCCTGCGCTGGGTCACCGCGGCCCGCAAGCTCGAGGACTACCTGCACCGCAAATACGTCGGCCAGAAGCGGTTCTCGCTCGAAGGCGGAGAGAATCTCATCCCGCTCCTCGATGAGGTCGTGCAGGACGCCGGGAGCCGGGGCGTACGCGAGGCGGTCATCGGCATGGCGCATCGCGGGCGGCTCAATGTACTGGTGAACATCCTCGGCAAGCATCCCAAAGCGCTGTTCGGAGAGTTCGAGGGCGAGATCGACATCGGAGTCGGGTCCGGGGACGTCAAGTACCACCTCGGATTCTCCTCCACGGTGGAGACGCCCGGCGGACCGGTGCATCTGGTGCTCGCCTTCAATCCCTCGCACCTCGAGATCATCAACCCGGTCGTCGAAGGATCGGTCCGGGCTCGGCAGGAACGTCGGGGAGACACCGCCCGCGACCAGGTGCTGCCGATCCTGATCCACGGCGACGCCGCCTTCTCCGGCCAGGGGGTGGTGACCGAGACCCTCAATCTCTCGGAGACGCGCGGATACGGCACCGGGGGAACCGTGCACGTCGTGGTGAACAACCAGATCGGCTTCACCACCAGCGATCCTCTCGACTCGCGCTCGACCCTGTACTGCACCGACGTCGCGAAGCTCGTGCAAGCGCCGATCTTCCACGTCAACGGCAACGACGCGGAGGCGGTGGTCTTCGTCGCCAAGCTCGCCCTCGACTTTCGAATGCGGTTCAAGAAAGACGCCGTCATCGACATGATCTGCTTCCGCCGCTACGGCCACAACGAGGCCGACGAGCCACTCGCGACCCAGCCGATGATGTACAAGAAGATCCGCGACCAGCCGGGCCCGCGCAGGTTCTACGCGGATCGGCTCGTCGCCGAAGGCGTCATCGAGCCCGGCGAGCCGGAGGCGATGTCCGACGGATATCTCGCCGCCCTCGAAGCGAATCGCGTGGTGTCGAGACCGCTCGCCGACGACGGAGAGAACGAGTACCTCGCCGACTGGACGCCGTACATCGGGGCCGACTGGCGAGCCCCCGGTGACACCACGGTGACGATCGAACGCATCGAACGTCTCGGCAGGAAGCTCTGCGAGTATCCGGCCGGCGATTTCGAGCTGCACCGCAGCGTGAAGCGGATCATCGACGCACGTCTGGAGATGGCTCGCGGCGCCCGGCCGATGGACTGGGGCTTCGCCGAGAATCTCGCATACGCCACGCTCCTGGAGGACGGCTTCTCGGTACGTCTGTCCGGCCAGGACAGCCAGCGCGGCACGTTCTTTCATCGCCACGCGGTGCTGCACAACCAGAAGCGGTTCGGCACCCATACGCCGCTCGAGCACCTGTTCGACGGCCAGCCCCGATTCCGCGCCATCAACTCGCTGCTCTCGGAGGTCGCGGTTCTCGGGTTCGAGTACGGCTACTGCACCGCCGAGCCGGAGGGGCTGACCATCTGGGAGGCGCAGTTCGGGGACTTCGTGAACGTTGCCCAGATCGTCATCGATCAGTTCCTCAGCTCCTCGGAGGCGAAGTGGGGGCGGTTCTGCGGACTGGTGCTGATGCTCCCGCACGGGTACGACGGCCAGGGGCCCGAGCACTCGTCGGCCCGACTCGAGCGTTTCCTCCAGCTCTGCGCGGAGGACAACATGCAGGTCTGCGTGCCGACGACCCCGGCGCAGATGTTCCATCTCCTCAGGCGCCAGCTCCTGCGCCCCTATCGCAAGCCGCTCGCCATCATGAGTCCAAAGAGCCTGCTGCGGCACCGGATGTCGGTCTCGACGCGGGAGGATCTGTGCACGGACGGGTTCCAGGTACTCATCGACGAGATCGACGATATCGACCCGGGTCAGGTGACGCGGCTCGTGATGTGTTCCGGCAAGGTTTACTACAACATTCTGGAACGGCGGCGCGAAGCCGGGCTGCGGCATGTCGCCCTCGTCCGGGTGGAGCAGCTCTATCCGTTTCCGGAAGAGGGGATCCGGGCAATCCTCAAGGCGTACCCGAAAGCGACCGAGATCTGTTGGGCACAGGAAGAGCCGCGCAACCAGGGAAGCTGGTTCTTCATGCTCTCGCGGCGCCACCTCGCGGGATGCATACAACGCAAGCACAAGCTGGTCTACGCCGGCCGCGACTACTCGGCGTCTCCCGCCGCGGGCTATCTCAACGTGCACACCAGCCAGCAGCGGGCCCTGGTCGAGACCGCGCTGGGCCTCGACCAGGCGGCGTCACGCAAGAAGAGCGCGTGAGAAGAACCGAAGCATCGCCGCGCCGGGGCGGCCGCGCGGCGATGAAGAGATCTCTTGCAGTGGGATTGCCGGTGAGCTCTTGAGTGGGTGTCCGGCCGCGAAATATGAACGTCTGAGGAGATACCGCAGTGACCGTCGACGTGAAAGTGCCGGTACTCGCCGAGTCGATCCCCGACGCCACGCTGCTCGAGTGGCGAAAGCAGCCCGGCGACACGGTCGACAAGGACGAGATCCTGATCGAGCTCGAGACCGACAAGGTCGTGCTCGAAATTCCGGCACCCGAGGCGGGGGTGCTCACCGAAGTGCTGAAGCAGAACGGCGACACGGTGCTGAGCCAGGAAGTGCTCGCCCGGATCGACTCCGCCGGGAGTGCGGCGGCCACCTCCCTGAGCCTTGTCCCTGAACCTGTTCCCGCCCCTGTGGCCTCCGCCGCCGCGGCCAGCCATGAACGCCTGAGTCCCGCGGTGCGCCGGCTCGTCGACGAGCATGCCCTCGATTCGTCGAGGATCCCGGGCACCGGCAGGGACGGCCGGATCACCAAGGCCGACGTGCTTGCCCACGTCGAAGCCTCCGCAAAGCCGGCTGCAACCGCCACGGCCTCCCCGCCCGCTCCCGCCGAGTCTGCGCGCGCATCCGCACCCGCCGCACCTGCGCCGGCGCTCGTGCCTGCTGGTGCCGAGTCCGTACCCGGCGCACCGGCGCCTGGCCGCCGCGACGAACGCCGCGAGCCGATGTCGAGACTGCGACGGCGGATCGCGGAACGCCTCGTCGAGGCGCAGCACACCGCCGCGATCCTGACCACCTTCAACGAGATCAACATGCAGCCGGTCATCGCGCTGCGCAGGCGGTACAAGGACGGCTTCGAGAGCCGCCACGGGGTGCGCCTCGGCTTCATGTCGTTCTTCGCCAAGGCGGCGGTGCAGGCGCTCCAGCGTTTTCCGGCTGTGAACGCCCGCATCGAGGACGCTGGCATCGTCTACCACGACTACTGCGACATCGGGGTCGCGGTCGGCTCGCCGCGCGGGCTGGTGGTGCCGATTCTGCGCAACGTCGAGGCGATGTCGTTCGCCGAGATCGAGGCAGGGATCGCCGAGTTCGGCGCCAAGGCCCGCGACGGCACTCTGTCCATCGACGACATGAGCGGCGGCACCTTCACCATCTCCAACGGCGGCGTGTTCGGTTCGCTGCTCTCCACCCCGATCCTGAACCCCCCGCAGAGTGGCATTCTCGGCATGCACAAGACCGAGGAGCGTCCGGTGGTCGTGAACGGCGAGGTCGTGGTGCGCCCGATGATGTACGTCGCGCTTTCCTACGATCACCGCATCATCGACGGGCGCGAGGCGGTGCAGTTCCTCGTGTGCGTGAAGGAAGCCATCGAGGATCCGGCGCGGCTGTTGCTCGACGTCTGAATCCGCGTCGATCGCCGGGCCGTCGCGCCGAGCCGCGCACCGATTGAGAGAAATATCCTATGGACAATTTCGACGTCGTGGTCATCGGAGCCGGCCCCGGCGGGTACGTCGCGGCGATCCGGGCCGCGCAGCTCGGGCTCGCGACGGCGTGCGTGGACGCCTGGCTCGATCCACGCGGCCGACCGGCTCTCGGCGGAACGTGCCTGAACGTCGGGTGCATCCCATCGAAGGCGCTTCTCGATTCGTCGCACCACTATCACAACGTACGCCACCTGCTGCCCGCGCACGGCATCGATGCGGGCGACGTAAAACTCGATCTCGGCCGGATGCTCGCGCGCAAGGACAAGGTGGTGAAGACCCTGACCCGCGGGGTCGCCGGCCTGCTGCGCAAGAACAAGGTCGAATCGATCCCTGGTCTCGCCACCCTCAAGGGAGATGGCCGGGTCGAGGTCGCCCTGCACGGCTCCGACGAGCGCCGGAGCCTGGCCGCGCGGCACATCGTCCTTGCCACCGGCTCGGTTCCGATCCGGATCCGGGTCGCCGAGGTCGATGGCGATCGCATTGTCGACAACGAAGGCGCGCTCACGTTCTCCGATGTCCCGAGACGGCTCGGCATCATCGGAGCGGGGGTCATCGGCCTCGAGCTCGGCAGCGTGTGGGGGCGGCTCGGCTCCGAGGTGACGATCCTCGAGGCGCTCGACGACTTCCTCCCCGCCGCGGACCGAAGGATCGCGAGCGAGGCGCTGAAGGCGCTCACCCGGCAGGGGCTCGACATCCGGCTCGGAGCACGGGTGACCGGCTCGCGCCCGCACGGAGACGGCGTCGTGGTCGGTTACGAGGATGCCGGCGGACAGCACGAGCGCACATTCGATCGGCTCGTCGTCGCGGTCGGCCGGCGCGCGAACACTGAGGGTCTCGACCCGGCCGCGGCCGGCGTCGGTCTCGACGATCACGGCCGCATTGTCGTCGACGAGAATTGCCGCACGAGCGCGGAAGGGATCTGGGCGATTGGGGACGCGGTGGCGGGGCCGATGCTCGCGCACAAAGCGTCGGAGGAAGGCGTCGCGGTCGCCGAACGCATCGCGGGACAACCCTCGCACCTCGATCACGACATCATTCCCTGGGTCATCTACACCCACCCGGAGATCGCGTGGGTCGGAAGGACCGAGGCCGAACTCGACGCGGCCGGCGTCGAGCACCGCGAGGGCGCGTTCCCGTTTCTCGCCAGCGGACGCGCCCAGGGCTCCGGGGAGACCGACGGCATGGTCAAGGTGATCGCCGACGCCTCGACCGACCGCATCCTCGGCGTCCACGTGTTCGCCGCGAATGCATCGGAGCTGATTGCCGAGGCAGTGGTCGCGATGGCCTTCGACGCCAGCGCCGAGGACATCGCGCGCACCATCCACGCGCACCCCACCCTGGCCGAGGCCATGCACGAAGCCGCCCTGGCGCTGGACGGGCGGGCCATCCACATTTGAGCCGTCCATACCATCGAAAGCGTCTGCATCCCGGCCGCGGAGCCTTCTGAATGGCGGGGGACGGATGAACCCCGGGATGCACAGCGATGGAATGCATATTCTGATTCAAGCCAACGATGAGCGGTGAGTCCCAGGGTTCAGTGCTGGATGCCTCTGGGAAGGTGGTCGGGGCGATCGTTGGGAAGCTTGATGCGATCAGGATCGCGCGGAGTACCGAAGAAGTTCCGCGGAAAGTCACGTTCGCCGTCGAAGCAATCTCCGGCCGACTCGCCAGACTGGTGTCCTGGGGACACCGTTGAAATATCGTGGCAGGACAATCGGCCGTTACAGATAAATGGTCCTGACGATATCGTCGTAATTGCCTTCCAGGGCTCGTACGAAGCCGCCGTCGCTGACCACGCCGTCGCGCAGGATGATGAACCGGTCGGCGACCTTGAAGGCGAGAGCCAGATTCTGCTCCACCATGAGAATGGTCGCGCCGTCGTCCTTCAGGGCCTGGATGATGGTCCCGATCTCGTTGATGAACTGGGGGGCCAGTCCACCGGATGGCTCGTCGAGCAGCAACAGCCGCGGCTTCGCCATGACGGCGCGCCCGATGGCCGCCATCTGCTGCTCGCCGCCGGACAGCGTTCGGGCCTGCTGCCCGCGGCGTTCCTTCAGACGCGGGAAGTATTCGAAGACCTGTTGCAGTCGTGCCTCGATCTCGGCGCGGTTTCGGACCACGCCGCCGAGCCGCAGATTGTGTTCCACGGTCAGAAACGGAAACAGGTCGCGCGATTGGGACACCTGTATGACGCCGAGACGGAAGATCCGGTGGGCGGGAAGCTCGGTGATGTCGATGCCGTCGAACACGATCCTGCCGGCGTTCGGGGAGACGAAGCCGCTGATGGTGTTCAGCGAGGTCGACTTGCCGCTTCCGTTGGCGCCGAGAACGGCGACCACCTCGCGCTCCGAGATGTGGTAGTCGATGCCGCGCAGTACCTGCTTGGCGCCGTAGGACACGTGGAGGCCATCGACGCTCAACAGTGACTCAGGCGTGCCCAAGATATGCCTCCAGGACCTCGCGGTTCTGCCTGACCTCGTCCGGCGTGCCCTCCGCGATCATCTCGCCGGAGCTGAGGACGACGATGACGTCGGAGCCGGCCATGACCAGATCGATGACATGCTCGATGAGCATGATCCCGATCCCCTCCTCGCCGGCCAGACGCCGGATGATCTCCATCATGCGATCCCGCATCGGCGGCGACAGGCCGACGACGGGCTCGTCGAGAAGCAGCAGCGGCGGATCCGTGGCCAGGGTGCGGACGATTTCCACCATGCGTTGCTGGCCGCCGGAAAGATCCTTGACCGGCTGATCGGCGATGGCCCCGAGGTCCATCAGGTCGAGGAGCCGGCGCGCCCGAGCCAGGCCTTCGCGCTCCGCCTCCCGCGCCGCCCGCGAGCCGAAGACGATTCCCAGGAAGCTGCTGTCGATCTGGACGTGAAGCCCGGCCAGCACGTTCTCCAGCACCGTCAATTCGGGGAACAATCCGCCATTCTGGAAGGTGCGGCGTACGCCCTTCACCGAGATGTCGTGCGGCGCAAGCCCATGGATCGGCTCGCCCTTGAAGTGGATAGCGCCATCGGATGCCGGCACGTAGCCGGAAATGACGTTGAACAGCGTCGTCTTGCCGGCTCCGTTGGGCCCGATGACAGCGCGCACCTCTCCGCCATGGGCGTCGAAGGTCACTCCAGCGAGCGCCTTGAGACCGGCGAACCGGACCGAGACGTCCTGTAGCCTGAGTAGCGGATCCATCACTGATCCTGGGTCTGATTCCGGGTCTGATTCCGGGGCGGCGGGGTCCCGGGAGCTAGTCCCGGTAGTACCGCTCGTTGAACACGGGCGAGATGCGGCACAACAGGCTGATCAGGCCCTTCGGCAGGAACAGCAGCACCAGCACGATGACGGCGCCGAAGAACAGCTCGTCCATCCCCGGGAATTGCCGGAAGTATTCCGGCATCGCAGTCAGGGTGATGGCCCCGAGCACGCTGCCGACGATGCTGCCGGTGCCGCCGACCAGGACCATTCCGAAGTGGATGATGACCTCCGTCAATCCGAAGGCTTCCGGCAATACGCGCTCGGTCAGCACCGCGAACATGGCGCCGGCAATTCCCACCACGGCCCCGCTCCAGACAAACGCCAGAACGACATATCGCGCGGTATGGATCCCGAGCGATGCAGTCGACGCCTCGTTGTCGCGGATGGCGACGATGGCGCGCCCGATTCTGGACCGCATCAGATTGGAGGTGGCCTTGATGACCAGGACAGTCAACAGCAGGAAGACGTAGAACTTGGGCGCTTCCGAGTCGAGCGGGACGCCGAGGAAGCTCGCCGGCGGCAGCAGCAGGCCGTCGGATCCCTTCGTGACCTTGTCGCCATGCAGATACACCCAGCGCATGAGTTCGCCGAATGCGAGGGTGATGATGGCGAGATAGTAGAGCCGGATCCCCCGCAATGCGGCGACACTCGCGAGAAAGCCGGCAATGCCTCCCGTGACCGCGGAGACGACGATCGCGAGCGCGTAGGGAAACCCGAGGTAAACCATGAGGATCGCCGTCGTATAGGAGCCAATCCCGAAGAACGCGGTGTTGGCAAAGGCGAGTTGGCCGAGGTTGCCGATGACGATGTTGAATCCCACCGTCACGAGGCTGTAGACCAGCATGGCGTTGACCACCCACAACAGGTAGTCGTTGGTCAGGAACGGAATGATCAGAGCGACGACGGGTACGACGTAGTAGATACGCCGCCACCGCGACATCGTCAGGGCGCTGCCGGAACCGATGCGGTTCATGCCCGGAACGTCACACGCGGACCGTGACGGTCTTGCCGAACAGCCCGGCCGGACGGATCACCAGCACCGCGACGATGACCAGATAGGCGGTGATGTCGATCAGCGCGGAATTGACGTAGAAGCCGAGGTTCTGCTCCGCCACCCCGAGAAGGAGACCGCCCACGACGGCGCCGCCGAGCGACCCGAAACCGCCGAGCGTCATGGCCGCGAACCCGCGGATCAGGAACGTCGCGCCCAGATCCGGATGCAGCAGCGAGATGGGCGCGATCAGGATGCCGGCCATCGCCCCCATGGCCAGACCGACACCCCACATGGACTGATGGAATGCATCGACGTTGACGCCGATCAGCGTCGCCCCGCGCTCGGACTGATAGACGGCCTGAATGACGGTGCCGATCGTCGTGCGGTAGAACACCAGGAAGAACACCACCAGCAGGACCGCCACGATGGCGGAGATGAACAGGACGTCGCCGGTGACCACCAGCTCGTCGATGAAGATGGGCTCCATGTCGAAGACCTGGGGCATGGGAAA
>JAKZYK010000400.1:0-7718 GCA_047514485.1 Gammaproteobacteria bacterium | reverse complement strand
GGCTACCACAAGCGTCGCCCGGAGGACTACGACCGCACGCTCTGCTTGCTGCCGGGCGACGTCCTGGACTTCGTGCTGGCGACGCAGCCGAAGCAGTGGCGGCGGCTCTCGCAGCATCACGGCGCCGAGGTCAGGGAGCGGTTCCTGAGGCGCCTCTCGTCGGAAATCGAACGCCGCGGCGCCCTCGACGTCCTGCGGCGCGGCGTGAAGGACATGGGCTGCGCCTTCCGGCTCGCGTACTTTCGCCCCGCGAGCGGGCTCAACGAGGAGACTCGGCGGCTGCACGCCGCCAACTTCTTCGCAGTCGCCCGCCAGGTCCGCTACAGCGCCAGGAACGAGAAGAGTCTCGACATGGTGCAGTTTCTGAACGGCATCCCGATCTTCACGGCCGATCTCAAGAACCCGCTCACCGGCCAGACCGTCGAGGACGCGATCCGGCAGTACAGGACCGACCGCGACCCCCGCGAGCCGCTGCTCGCCTACGGCCGGTGTCTCGCGCACTTCGCCGTCGATCCCGAGCTGGTCTACGTCACCACGCACCTCGCCGGTCCGAAGTCGCGGTTCCTCCCGTTCAACCAGGGCAGGTTCGGCGGCGTCGGCAACCCACCGGTGCGCCGACGCAGGACGGCTACGCCACCGCCTATCTCTGGGAGGAGACATGGGCGCGCGACAGCGTGCTTGACCTGGTGCGCCAGTTCATCCACGAGGTCGAGGAGGAGGACGAGAACGATTGTTGATTCCAACTTCAATCTCTAAAAGCGCATTACCGACGACCGTGGCTTTGGAGAGGTGATCAAGAATCTCCTCTTCGACCAGTATGTTCGCGGCCACCGCAATGCCGAGGAGCTGATCAAGCAGGGCGAGTCGAAGACCCTGGAGTTCAAGTCCACGCTGCGCTGGAACCTCAAGGAGAACCGCAAGGACGACAGGCGCGTAACCCACGCCGCGCTGAAGACCGTCGCGGCGTTCCTCAACACGGAGGGTGGCGATCTGCTGCTCGGTGTGGCCGACGACGGCAGCGTCATCGGCATCGAGCGGGACGGGCTCGAGAACGACGACAAGTTCATGCGCCATCTCGCCCAGGTGGTGCGGAACGGTCTCGGCGATCGCGCCGGGAAGTGCATCGACCCGAAGATGCAGATCGTCGATGGAAAGGGTATGTGCGTGGTGAGCTGCCAGCGGAATCTGGAACCGGTGTTCCTCACATGGAAGGGGTCGAAACGGCGGAGGAGGGGGATTTCTTCGCGCGCCTCGCCGGATTCGTGCTGGATTCATGTCGTGCCGCGGGCTGGTACGATCGTGCCGCGGTTGCCGGGATATCTGAGGAGAGGACACATGCGAAACGATCTCGAACGGTGGCGCGAGCCGGAGGCACTCATCGATACCCGGGCGCTCCAGCAGGCGCTCGGCGATCCGGACCTTCGGATCGTGGACTGCACTACGTGGCTGCAGCCCGCCGAGCCGGGCGACGATGCCCCCTACCGGGTCGTCTCCGGGCGGAGCGACTACGACGCCGGGCACATTCCGGGAGCGGTATTCCTCGACGTCCAGGGCGAGATCTCGGACCCGGATACCCGGCTCCGGTTCATGGCGCCGCCGGCAGAGCGGTTCGCGGACGCGATGGGGCGGCTCGGCATCGGCGACGGCGCCCGAGTGGTGCTCTACTGTGCCGGCAGCATCATGTGGGCGACCCGAGTGTGGTGGATGCTGCGCGCGTTCGGATTCGACGGGGCGGCGGTGCTCGACGGAGGCTTCGAGAAATGGAAGGCGGAAGGACGCCCCGTGACCACGGCGCCGGGTGCTTGTCCACCGGCCACGTTCGAGGCGCGTCCCCGCCCCGGGTTCTTCGCCGACCGCGACCACGTTCTCGCCCGACTCGACGACGGCGGCTCCGCCATGGTGAATGCGCTCGCCCCCGAGTTCCATCTCGGCGCGGGGCCGAGCCGATACGGGCGTCCCGGCCGCATTCCCGGAAGCGTCAACGTTCCGGCCTCCAGCCTGCTCGAACCGGGCGACGGCACGTTCGTGCCGCTCGACGAGGCGCGGCGGGCGTACGAGGAGGCGGGTGTGACCCCGGACAGTCACGTCGTCGCCTACTGTGGGGGCGGTATTTCCGCGACCGTCGGCCTCTTCCTGCTCCACCAGCTTGGCTACCCGGACCTCACCTTGTACGACGGGTCGATGGGCGAGTGGGCGCGCGACCCCGACCTTCCGATCGAGACCGGGCCGCTTTCGGGCACGAGCTGACGAGCGCGGGCCAACAGCGGGTCAAGGTGCGTCCATGGCCAAGCGCAGACTGCCCATCGGCATTCAGACCTTCCGCAAGATTCGCGAAGAGGACTCCTACTACGTCGACAAGACGCCCTGCATCCGGCGGCTGGTGGACGAGGGGACGCACTACTTTCTCTCCCGATGAATCTTCAGGATCGTTACGAGCCCTCGCTCGCGGAGCGGGATGACACCGACTCGTTGGAGGCGATTCGTCCGCTCAAAGCGGTGTGAGTTCGGCTCCGGCATCTGCGACAACTGCGATGCTCGAAAGGTGCCGGGGCCGCACTCGGCATCGGCGGACCTCATGAAAGGAAATCGGACACCATGAACTTCGAAGAACATGCGGCGAAGCTCTTGCTCCAGGCGGTGGGCATCGCGATTCCGCGCAGCCGCCTGGCACGGAGCGCCGAGGAGGCGCAGGCGGGGGCAGCAGAGCTCGGGGGGCCGGTGGTGGTCAAGGCCCAGGCCCCGACCGGGAAACGGGGAAAGGCCGGCGGGATCAAGACCGCGGACACGACAGCGGCGGCCGGGCAGGCGGCGGGGGCGATCCTCGGCATGGACATCGCGGGGCATCGCGTCGAGTCGGTGCTCGTCGAGGAGCAGGCGGCGATCGCGACGGAGTACTACGCGGCGGTTCTCAACGACGCAGAGTCGAAGGGGCCGCTGGTGATGTTCTCCCCCGAAGGCGGCATGGACGTCGAAGAGGTGGCGGCGTCGATGCCCGATCGGCTGCGGCGCGCCCCGGTGGACATCGCGCGCGGGCTCGATCTCGAATCCGCGCAGGCGATGCTCGGCGGGCTTGGCCTCGGGGCCGACGAGGCGCCGATCGCGGAGACCCTCGTCGCGCTCTACCGGGCGTATCGCGACAACGACGCCGAGCTGCTGGAGGTCAACCCCCTCGCCCGGCTCGAGGACGGGCGGCTGGTCGCGCTCGATTGCAAGTTCACCCTCGATGATTCCGGGATCAAGCGCCGGGAGGCGCTCGCGGGCACGGGGAGCCCGGACCGGCTCACGGGGCTCGAAGCGCGCGGACGGGCCCTCGGGCTGAAATACATCGAGCTCGACGGCGACGTCGGAGTGCTCGCCAACGGCGCCGGGCTCACGATGACCACGATGGACGTGATCACGCACTGCGGGGGGCGACCGGCGAACTTCCTGGAGATTGGCGGGGAGGCGTACACGAAGGCCAAACCGGCGCTGGAGCTCGTGCTCGACAACCCCCGGGTGAAGTGCCTGGTGGTGAACTTCTGCGGCGCGTTCGCGCGCACCGACGTGATGACCGGCGGTGTGCTCGACGCGTGGGAGGCACTCGCGCCGTCCATCCCGGTCTTCTTCAGCGTGCACGGCACGGGCTCGGCCGAGGCGAGGGCGATGCTCCGCGAACGTCTCGGCGTGACCCCCTACGAGACCATGGACGAGGCGATCGCCGCCGCGGTCTCCGCGGCCCGGGAAGCAGGTCGGTACACAGGAAGCGCCTGTTGTAATTGTTGAATATCCGACACCATCACAGCTCTGCCTCTGAAGAACGTCCACGACCTCGAACTGCAGCCGGTGCTATGAAAACCACCCCTGAACGCGCCTTCCAATCCCAAGTGGCGGGAGAATCTCCATGATCGTTCGTGGCAACCAGCGAGTGCTCGTGCAGGGCATCACGGGGAAGCAGGGCACGTTCTGGACCGAGCGCATGCAGGAATACGGCACGCGCATCGTCGCGGGGGTGAACCCGAAGAAGGCCGGCACCATGCACTGCGGGGTGCCGGTGCACGCGAGCGCCCGCGACGCGATGCGCGAGGCCGGTCTTGACGTCTCGGTGCTGTTCATCCCCCCGTTGGGGGTGAAGGCGGCCGCGCTCGACGCCATCGAGGCAGGATGCCGGCGGCTCGTCGTCCTGACCGAGCACATCCCGGTGCAGGACGTGATGGAGGTGCTCGCGGCGGCGCGGGCGAACGGTGCCGCGGTCGCCGGCCCCAACACCGCCGGCCTGGTCACCCCTGGTGAGTGCTTCGTCGGCTTCATGCCCGCGTTCGAGACCGACATCTTCCGGCCCGGGGGCGTCGGGGTGGTGTCGCGCAGTGGGAGCCTCGGCACGTTGATTTGCCTCAATCTGGTGCAGGCGGGCTTCGGCGAATCCGCCTTCATCGGGATCGGCGGCGACCCGATCCTCGGCACCACCACCCGCGATGCGGTGCAGGCGCTCGACGCCGACGAGCGCACCGAGGCGGTCGTGGTGGTCGGCGAGATCGGCGGGACGATGGAGGAGGACGCGGCGGAGTACGTGCACGACATGCGCAAGCCGGTCATAGCCTTCGTCGCGGGCGGCGCATCGCCCCCGGGGAAGAAGATGGGGCACGCAGGCGCCATCGTGGTGGGCAACAAGGGCACCTACGCATCGAAGCGCAAGGCGCTCGAGGCGGCGGGGGTCGAGGTGCTCGAAACCCCGTCGGACGTCGGGCGTGTGCTCGCGGCGGCGCTCGGTCGACGCTGAGCGTGCCCGCGAGTTCGGTCCCTCATCGTGTGGTGTATTCGCCGGAGATCTCGAGCGCGGCGCCGATTGAGTGGCGCCGCCGGATCATCCATCAAGTCACCGCGATCACGATCAGTCTCACCCCCACCCCCAGCAGCACCACGAGCAGGAGTCTCCTGAAGACCGCTTCGCGGATCCTGCCGCGAAAACGCTGCCCGACCCACACTCCAAGCATCAGCGGTGCGCAGGCGATCAACGACCCGATGAACTGCGCGCGCGACATCACCCCGACGCTCCCGAATACGATGACGAGGGTGATCGAGCAGCACAGGTAGATGCTGCTGATCACCCCGACGAACGCGTCGCGGTCGAGCCTGATGCTGGTGAGATAGACGATGAGCGGTGGCCCGAACAGGGCCGAGACTCCCCCCATGAACCCTCCGAGGCCGCCGGCAACGACGCCCAGTCCGCGCTCGAGCCGCGCCGGGAGCTGCATCGTCGGATTCATGTAGCTCGACAGGGAGAAGAGTACGACGAAGGTGCCGACGAGCAGATTCAGCGATGCTCGATCGATGGCGGTGAGAACGTGCGCTCCGACCACGGTGCCGATGAACATCGCGAGCACCAGCGGCCAGAAGCGGCGCAGGGTCGGCACGAAGCGATTTCCCGCGAAGCTCTGCCAGAAGTTCGCGGCAATCATCGGCACCGGCAGCAGGGTGACTGCATCCGAGAGCGGCAGAAACAACGAGAGCAGAGAGAGGGAGACCAGCGGGATTCCGATGCCGGTGATCCCCTTGACCGCACCGCCCGCGAACAGCGCGAAGGCACTGAGCACGATGAGGGTGACCGTCACGTCCGCGCGCTCCTCGCCGCCGATCCTCGATCTTCGGGCTTCATGGGGAGACCGCGGGAGAACGCGGCCAAGCGCACATGCGCTCGGAGTCCTTGCCGGGCAGCGCGAGCCCGAGCAGTGCAAGTCCGGGCGGGCGCCACGTCCGCGTCCGTTCGGCCGCGGCGCGGCTCAGCCGATCTTCAACAGCAGCTTGCCTCGCGTCTCGCGCGCCTCGAGCATCCGATGTGCCTCGGCCGCGGCGCCGAGCGGGAGAATACGATCGATGGTGGCCGCGACGCGCCCCGCGGCGTGATGCTCGAACATCGATCGCCCGCGCCATGCGATCTCGCCGGCGTCGCGCATGTAGTCGGCCATGTGCGGACGGGTGAAGAAAATCGACCCCGCCTCGGCCAGCGCAAGCGGTTCGATGGACTCCACCGCACCGGACGCGGCCCCGAAGTTGACCAGCATCCCGCGCGGCGCCAGCGAGCGCATCGATCCATCGATGGTCGCCCGGCCGACGGAATCGTAGACGACGTCCACGCCGCGGCCGCCGGTCGCGTCCCGCACCCGCGAGGCGAAGTCCTCCTGGCGATAGAGGATGACGTGGTCGGCGCCGCGCGAGGCGGCGATCCGTGCTTTCTCCTCGGAGCCGGCGGTGGCGAACACCTCGGCCCCGAGGTGCTTCGCCAGCGCGACGAGAAACTGCCCGACGCCACCGGCCCCCGCGTGCACGAGGCAACGCATCCCCGCCTCGATGCGGAACAGCGAATGCGTGAGGTAGTGGGCGGTGCAGCCTTGCAACATCAGAGCCGTCGCTGCCGGCATGTCCACCGCGTCCGGGATTTTAACCAGTCTCCATGCCGGCACCACCGCGGCCTCGGCGTAGCTTCCGAGGGGGATGCACCAGGCGACCCGGTCACCGGCCGCGACCGAGTCCACGTCCGGGCCGATCCGCTCGACGACCCCGCCGCCTTCCCGTCCCAGCGTGAACGGGGGTGCGTTCGCGTAGGTGTGGGACTTCGCGTACAGGCCGTTGCGGTTATAGACATCGGTGTAGTTGACGCCTGCGTACTCGAGACGGACCAACGCCTCGCCCGGCCCGGGCTCCGGCGTGCCGACATCGCGCAGCACCATGTTCTCCGGTCCGCCGTAGGCATCGATCTGTACGACTTTCATCCGACCCTCCGGGGGGTGTCAAAGGTCACGTTCGGTCTCATGCAATTTTGGCACGAATCCCGGCAAGGTCGGCGGCTTCAATAGCCGAGAGGGCCTCGCTCACCCGCGTATGCCCGCGTTTTGCGATCAGCAGGCCGAGGCTGAGATCGAGAATCTCATCCCGATTCATATGACCATTCTCCTGTGCCGGTTGAGGTCATTGCCGGAAGCTCGCTTCGACCCCGCAAGTGCTCGGCCGCGGACCATCAGATCGCCTTGAGCTCTATCACCCTCGCCCCGCTCGCATCGCGCAACCGGGCCGGCTCGATCGCGAATACGCTGAACGGGCTCCCCGCCGCCGCCCAGATCTCATCGAAACGGAACAGGTCGGCATCCATGAACACGTCGATGGAGGTGGCGTGTCCAAGGGGCGGAACGCCGCCGATCGCGAATCCCGTGGCGGCGCGCACGAAGTCTGCATCGGCGCGGCCGACGTCTTCGCCGATCGCTGCGGCGAGCTTGCCGGGATCGAGTCGATTGTCGCCGCTCATGACCGCGACCACCGCCCGGTCGCCGGCGCGAAACACGAGCGATTTCGCGATCTCGCCCACCGAGCATCCGACCGCCGTCGCGGCTTCCACCGCGGTGCGGGTCGAGTCGGGGAGGGTGCGGATCCCGCACTCGAGCGAGGCCGCGTCGAGAGCGGCGCGGACGCGGTCGGGGCCTTTCATTTTCGCCATTGCGTCTGTCTCCGATGCTTCGGTCCGTGATGTCACGGTGGCCGCGCATACGGTGTTCGCGGATACGAGCGCCTGTCCAGCCTCACCGGTTAGAATCCGGGCTCCGGGATGGGGGGCGGGGCTCCGGCGCCGGCAGCGCGCGGCGAATCTTCGGAGGCCCGCGCCCAGCTTGCAACCAACGCTTGAAAGGGAGGAGACGCGACTCATGACGGATGCGAATCAGCCTGGAGTGCACCGCGGCTTGAAGGAGCTG
>JAKZYK010000399.1:0-4816 GCA_047514485.1 Gammaproteobacteria bacterium | reverse complement strand
GCACGTACGACAGGCCGACGTCGACGAGGGTCTGAAGCTTGCGGGCGATCACCGGGACCGCGTCGAAGATCGCCCGTGCCTCCTCGACCGTCATTTCCAGCACCTCGTGAATCGTCCGGCCCTTGTACCGAATGTCGAGGGTCTCGCGGTTGAACCGCTTCCCCGCGCAGATGTCGCACCGCACGTAGACGTCGGGCAGGAAGTGCATCTCCACTTTGATGACCCCGTCGCCGCTGCACGCCTCGCACCGGCCTCCGCGCACGTTGAAGCTGAATCGTCCCGGCCCGTAGCCGCGCGAGCGTGCCTCGGAAGTCCCCGCGAAGAGATCTCGGATCGGCGTGAACAGACCCGTGTACGTGGCGGGGTTGGAACGCGGGGTGCGTCCGATCGGACTCTGATTGATGTCGACGATCCGATCGATCATCTCCAGCCCCTCGATCCGGTCGACCGGCGCCGCCTCGGCGGAAGCGTTGTTGATGGCGCGCGCCGCGACCCGGTAGAGCGTGTCGTTGACGAGCGTCGACTTACCCGATCCGGACACCCCCGTGACGCACGTCATCAGGCCGGCCGGGATCTCGACGTCGATACCGGCGAGGTTGTTCCCGCTTGCGCCGATGATCCGGATCAGCTGCAGAGGGTCGAACCGGGTGCGCTCGCGAGGCACCTCGATCATGCGCCGGCGCGAGAGATACTGTCCGGTCAGGGACGCCGGATTCGCTGCGACCGCGGAGGGCGGTCCCTCGGCGACGATGCAGCCGCCGTGCACCCCGGCGCCCGGTCCCATGTCGACGACGTGATCGGCGCTGTTGATCGCCGCCTCGTCGTGCTCGACCACGATGACGGTGTTCCCGATGTCGCGCAGATGCTCGAGGGTGTCGAGGAGGCGGCGGTTGTCGCGCTGATGCAGGCCAATCGAGGGCTCGTCGAGGATGTAGGTCACTCCGACGAGCCCCGCCCCGATCTGGCTCGCGAGCCTGATGCGCTGTGCCTCCCCGCCGGAGAGGGTCTCGGCGGCGCGGTCGAGCGAGAGGTAGTCGAGCCCCACGTCGACGAGAAACTGGAGCCTTTGAGCGATCTCCTTGAGGACCCGGCTCGCGATCTCCGCCTTCGCTCCGCCGAGCTCGACCCCCGTGAAGAAATTGTGCGCGGCGCGGATCGGCAGCGCGGCAAGCGCGGGGAGCGTCTCGCCGCCGACGAATACGTTGCGCGCGTGCCGGTTGAGCCGTGCGCCGCCGCAGGAGTCGCAGGCGCGGGTGCCGAGATACTTCGCGAGCTCGTCGCGGACCACACTCGACTCCGTCTCCCGATACCGGCGCTCCATGTTGGGGAGCACCCCTTCGAACGAATGCTTGCGGGTGTGGTTCCCGCGCCGCTCGGTGCGGAACGTGAACCGGATGACCTCGGAGCCGCTCCCGTTGAGGATGACGTCGCGCACCGCGGCGGGCAGCTCGCAGAACGGAGTGTCGATATCGAAGCCGAAGTGCGCGGCGAGCGATTGGACCATCTGGAAGTAGTAGAGGTTGCGGCGATCCCAGCCGCGGACCGCCCCGCCGGGGAGGCTCAGCTCGGGGTGGGCGACGATCCGGGACGGATCGAAGAACGTGCGTACCCCGAGCCCGTCACACTGTTGACATGCGCCGGCGGGGTTGTTGAACGAGAAGATCCGAGGCTCCAGCTCCGGGATCGCGTAGCCGCACACGTGGCAGGCGAAGCGGGCCGAGAACACCACGTCGCCGCCGCCGCCGTCGCCGTCCATCGGGGCGACGACGGCGCGGCCGTCGGAGAGCGCGAGCGCGGTCTCGAACGACTCGGCGAGGCGCAGTGCCAGATCCTCGCGGACCCGAAAGCGATCGACCACCGCCTCGATCGAATGCTTGCGCTTCGGATCGAGCGCGATTGGATCGTCGAGCTCGCACAACCGGCCGTCGATCCGGGCCCGGATGAAGCCCTGCGATTTCAACCCTTCGACGATCCGCGCATGCTCGCCCTTGCGGTCGCCGACGACCGGTGCGAGCAGCATGAGGCGTTCACCTTGCGGGCGCGCCATAATCGTGTCGACCATCTGGCTGATGGTCTGTGCTTCGAGCGCCACCCCGTGGTCCGGGCAGCGCGGCTCGCCGGTGCGCGCGAAGAGCAGCCGCAGGTAGTCGTGGATCTCGGTGATGGTTCCGACCGTCGAGCGCGGATTGTGCGACGTCGATTTCTGCTCGATCGAGATCGCGGGCGACAGCCCCTCGATGTGCTCCACGTCCGGCTTCTCCATCACCGAGAGAAACTGGCGCGCGTACGCCGAGAGCGACTCGACGTAGCGCCGCTGTCCCTCGGCGTAGATGGTGTCGAAGGCGAGCGACGACTTGCCCGATCCCGAAAGCCCCGTGATCACCACCAGCCGGTCGCGGGGAATGTCGACGTCGACGGCTTTCAGGTTGTGTGTCCGGGCGCCGCGGATGCGGATGAAGTCCATGGAGGGTCGGGCGGCGCGAGCTTGGACGGGTGGAGAGTCAATCGGCTATATTACGTGCCGCGCCGGCCATGAAGCAAAATTACTCCGAGCACCGCCCCGGAACCGTGGTCGACGCGCCGCCCCCAACAATGCCGCCGATCGAGCGCCGTGTAGTTGCCGCGCTCGCGGGCATCTTCTCCCTGCGCATGCTCGGGCTGTTCATGTTCCTGCCGGTCTTCAGTGTGCACGCTCACGAGTACCCGGGACACACGCCGCTGCTCATCGGTGTCGCCATCGGTATCTACGGACTCACTCAGGGGATCTTCCAGGTACCGTTCGGCATCCTCTCCGATCGGTTCGGGCGCAAGCCGGTGATCGCGGCCGGACTCGTGGTTTTCGCGCTCGGCAGTGTGGTCGCGGCGCTCGCGGACGACATCTGGGGGATCGTCGCTGGGCGCGCGCTGCAAGGCATGGGCGCGGTCGCGGCGGCGGTGATGGCGCTCGCCAGCGATCTGACCGGCGAAACGCATCGGACCAGGGTGATGGCGATCATCGGCGCAAGCATTGGCGCCGCATTCGCACTCGCCCTCATCCTCGGCCCCGTGGTGACAGAGGCCGCGGGTGTCTCCGGGCTGTTCTGGGCGACGGCGGCGCTGGCCGCCCTGGCCATCGTCCTGCTCTGCCTCGGGGTCCCGGCCCCCCCGCGCATGGCGAGTCCCCGTGGCTCCGCGCTCGCGGGGCTCGCAACCGCGTTGCGCGACGGGCAGATGCTCCGGCTCAATGCCGGTATCTTCATCCTGCATGCGGTCATGATCGCCACATTCGTCGCATTGCCGATCGCCCTTCGCGATCGCGCTGGAATCGATGTCGCCGATCACTGGAAGGTCTATCTCGGCGTGCTCCTTGTGTCGATCGTCTTCACCGCGCCCCTCGTCGTCATCGCCGACCGCGCCAACCGCTCCCGGGCGGTCATGCTGTTTGGCATCGTGCTGCTCGGGGCGGCGCTCGCCGGACTCACCGGGGTTTCGGCCGGCAGCATCGTGCTCATCGGTTGCATGGTCGTCTACTTCACCGGATTCAACACCCTCGAGGCGAGCCTGCCGGCGATGGTGTCGAGGGCGGCTCCGATGCAGGCGCGCGGCGCCGCGCTCGGCGTGTACTCGACCATGCAGTACCTCGGGGCGTTCGCCGGGGGGGTCACCGGCGGCTGGCTGCTCGGCGCCGGCGGCGAGCGCGCGGCGCTCGCGGCATGCGCGGGGCTGTGCGCCGGATGGCTGTTGATCGCGGCCGGACTGCGCGAGCCCCGGCGGCTCAGCGTCGAGAAGCTGCGGATCGGCGCCGTCGAACGTGAGTACGTGGATGCGCTGACCGCGCGGCTCCTCGCGGTTCCCGGCGTGATCGAGGCGGTCGTCGTCGCGGAAGAGCGCATCGCCTGGCTGCGGGTCGATCGCCGGCATCTCGATCGAAGCTCGTTGCGCGCGCTCTCTTCGACCGCTTCGTGAAGCGCCTCGCCAACGCATCCGGCATGCGGCCTGAGTCGCGGCAGTCGTCGGAAAGGAGCGCATCGCCTGTACGCGGGACGATCGCTGACATATCGATGGCGGTTCGCCGCGTGCAAATTGCCCACCTGCTTCGTAAAGTATCCCGCCAACGCATCGAACGCCCGGCCGAAACTGCGGCGCTGGGATTTCACGGTCATTCACGGGAGAGGAGGTCTTCATAATGGCGAGAGGCGTCAACAAAGTGATCCTGCTCGGCAATCTAGGCGCGGACCCGGAAACACGCTATACGGCGAGCGGCAGCGCGGTCACCAACATCCGGCTCGCGACCGCCGAATCATGGCGCGACAAGCAGAGCGGAGAGCAGCAGGAGCGCACGGAGTGGCACCGCGTGGTGTTCTTCAGCCGGCTTGCCGAGATCGCCGCGGAGTACCTGCGCAAGGGCTCGCAGTGCTATATCGAAGGGCGGATCCAGACCCGCAAGTGGCAGGGACAGGACGGCCAGGATCGGTACACCACCGAGATCGTCGCGTCCGAGATGCAGATGCTCGGCAGCCGGAGCGCGGGCGGCGGCGCGCCGCCACCGAAGAGGCGCGACGAGGCTCCGGGCTCCGCATGGCCAGCCGGCGAGTCGGACGGCTCGGAGCCGCCGGCGCCGAAGAGCGGGCCGCCCGACGATTTCGACGACGACATCCCATTCTAGCCCGCTGCGCCAGCAGCGGCCGAGGCGAGACTCGCGGCTCCGATTCATATCGACCAGACCATGAAGGCGGATATATGACCATGAACGACCAGCAGCTTGACAAGATTCGGACTCGGGACGGCTTCATCGCGGCGCTCGACCAGAGCGGAGGAAGCACCCCGAAGGCGCTTC
>JAKZYK010000398.1:0-10936 GCA_047514485.1 Gammaproteobacteria bacterium | reverse complement strand
CGCGCATCGTGCCGCTGCATGATCAGTATGCCGGCGATGACCATCGTGCCTCCCAGGAGCTGAACCGGCGTCAGCCATTCGCCGAAGAGCAGAAACGCGGCGACGATGCTCGTCACGGGCTGAATGTTCCCGAGCATGCCGCTCTTGACCGGGCCGATGCGCGCGATGCCCGCGAAATACACCGGCGCGATACCGCTCTGCAGAATCGCGACGCCGATGAGGCCGCCCCAGCCGATCGCGTTGACGGGCGGTACGAAGGAGCCGTACAGCACGGAGACAACGAGCACCGTCACCGTCGCTGCTATCGTCATGTGCAGCGTTGCCACGACAATGTCGACATGGCGCACTGCGCGCGAATACCAGACCGCGTTGGTGGCTGCGGCGAGCGCGGCAGAAAGGGCAAGTGCAATCCCGAGCGGGTGGCTCGACCCGAACGAGACGCCGAGCATCAGGAACAGGCCGGCAAAGGCGACGACGAGGGCGATCGCTTTTGCGGGCGCCGGCATCGTGCGGGTGAGCATCGACTCCATGGTGGCGATCATGGTCGGAAAGGTGAACAGGAGCAGCGCGGTGAGCCCGACGCTGATGTATTCCACCGCGCCGACATTTCCGTAGAAGAGAACTGAGAGAAGGACGCCGAGGCCGGTGAGATGCAACCACTCGCGCCGCGTCACCCGGATGCTCCGACCGGTGACGAGGCAGAGCGCGAGGACCACCAGCGTCGCGACGCACGATCGGAACGATGCGACGGTGAATCCGTTGGTCCCTCCTTCGTAGGCGAAGCGCGAAACCGCGATGGCGAGCCCGAAACCGACTGCCGCGGCGAGTGCGAAGGCGATCCCGACGCCGTCAGTGGGGTCCGGCGCGGGGTCACGCGCTGTCGAGCTCAACCGGCGCCTCGTTCCGATACTTCACCCGGAGTCTCGAGCCCGCCGCCGGAGGCTTCGGCGACCACTGGATTGCTCAGCATTCCGATACCGGTGATCTCGATATCCACCGTGTCCCCGGCCTTGATTGGATCCGCGTGCCCCTCGGTGCCCATCCAGAGCACGTCTCCCGGTTGCAGCGTGATGTACCTCGTGATTTCGACGAGGTAGTCGATGACACCGAAAATCATCCGGTTGGTAGGGAACTCGATGACCTGCCGGTCGTTCACCCGCACGCGGGTCATGGCCGTATCCAGGTCGAAGTCAGTCTCGATCCACGGGCCCATCGGCTTGAACGTGTCGGTGTTCTTGGCCCGCCACAGCGTCCGGTCCTCCGCCTGCCACGAGCGCTCGCTCACATCGTTTCCGATGGTGAATCCGAGCAGGCACGCGAGCGCGTCGTCCCGGGTGAGGTGCTTCGCGGTGCGCCCGATGACGCACGCGAGCTCGCCTTCGTACTCCACCCGATCCGTCGCATCCGGAGGCAGGACGATGGGGACGCGATGGCCGATGAGTGCGCTGTTGGCGCGGTAGCCCACGTCCGGCTTGCTCGGAAGCACCGGCTCCGCGCCGCGGAGTTTCGCCTCCATCACGATGTGCTCCGCGTAGTTCAGGCCCACGCAGTAGAACGTCGGTGGAATGACCGGCGGCAGCCACGCGATGCCGGCGAGCGGATGGCGGTCGCCGGTTCGGCGATATGCGCCGAAGGGTGTGCCGTCGACTGCTTCGACGAACTCGTCCTCGGCGATTCCGTAGGTGGCTGCTCCGTCGTGCTCGAATCGTGCCCAGCGCATGCCTTCACCTCACCCCGTCGCGTCGGCCTGGAATGCATTGTCGATCTCCTCGGCGCGCTGGCGGGCGTCCCGATTTTCGAGTTGCGGCCAGTACTCGGCGGATGAGATCGCCGGTCATCGTCGGCTCCACCATGGGCGAGCGAGAACGTTCAGGGGCCGGGGGGCCCGCGTGCCGGCGTCCATCCGTGCCGCACGATGGTGCAGGAACGGCGTTGGACTCGAATCCTGCGTGTGGCTTCAGTCGCCGGCATCCGCACGCTCGTAGTATCCGATCACATCGCCCCTCGTGGCCACGCCCAATCCGTTCGGGATCCGATTGGAGTCGTTGAAGTAGGCGCATCCCTGATTGACCTCCAGAATCTCTCCATCGTCGGCACCTGCTTCGCGCAGGCGCTCGATGTCGGTCTCGCACATCGCACCGACCCTGCCCTCACCGGCGCCGCCATGATGCAATCAGGACTGGCGTCGTGTCATGCATTTCACCAAGAACCTCGTCGGAGACCCGGGGCGCGTACGTGCGTTACGTCGGGCAGGGACACGAAATCTTCGTCGCATTCCCGGTGCGTGCGCTCGGTCCCGGCGATTTCAGATTTCGGCAGGAACGGTATCGGCGGAGCGCCGATTCATGCCGGCGCTCTGAAAGTGCGGCATGACCTCGGTCCCGAACCGTTCGATGTTGCGCAGGGTCTTTTTCTGGTCGATGCCGTCGTGTGCGTATCCGACCAGGATCTCCTCCGGGTTGCACACTTCGCGGTGCTCTTCCAGTCGTTCGATGACGCGGGCCGGCGAGCCCACCAGGAAAGAGCGTGGCTCCAGGAAGTCCCAGTCGAGCCTGGTGCCGTCGTCGATCGTCTCGCCGGGATCGAGAAAGATCTGCATCCCGCGCATCGACTGGTTGTGGGCGAAGAGCGACACCATCCCCGCCTCCGCGTCGCGGCGTGCTTCCTCCATCGAGCCGGCAACGTAGGTGCCGCGCATGATGGCCTGACCCTCGCCGAACGCGAACCGGCGTCCTTCGAGTCGTGAGCGGATCTCGGCGTAGACCCTGCAACGCTCCGCAATCCGCTTGACCGGGGGTTGCCAGTAGCACGCCTTCATCCCCAGCTCCGCCGCCATCGACACGGAGCGGTCGGTGGACACCGTCGCCCACAGCGGCGGGTACGGTTTCTGATACGGCTTCGGCGTCACCCGCAGCCGGATGACCCGGTCGCCGTCCTGCCACTCGGGATTGACGGGGTACATGGGGTGGCTGAAACGGGTTTCGGGGGCGGGAAGCCGGTAGTTCTCACCGTTGTGGGCGAAGAACTCCTCGGTCCACGCCTTCTTCACGATCTCGATGGTCTCGACGAACAGGTCCCGGTTCTCTTCCTTCCTCGGGTCGGCATTGGGATGGAACTGGGGCCCCTCGTAGCCCCGAATCCCGCGCCCGAATCCCACTTCGATACGTCCTTCGGTCAGGTTGTCGAGTATCGCGAGGTCTTCGGCCAGTCGGATGGGATGCCACCACACCGCGATGTTGGCCATCTGCCCGATACGTATGCGCGAGGTGCGCGCCGCGATGTCGGCCCCGATGAGGATCGCATTGGGCAGATCGCCCCCGCCGAACGGTTGGAAGTGATGCTCGCCGATCCACACGGCGTGAAACCCCAGCTCCTCGGCCAGTACGACCTGCTCCCGGAAGTCCCTGAGTACCTGATCCGGCGAGCGCCCGACCGGCGGCAAGGTGGTAAAGATCGAGAAACGCATGGGCCCCTGGTCCTGATCGTGGGAAGAAGCGGGGCACGATCCTGCTTGGCCGGGGCCATGTCCGCAACGCCGAGCAGCCTCCGGCCGGTAGGAGTCGACCAGGAGCCGATCAGCAGATATCGCGAGGCCGCCGACTGAGCTCGCTGCGACGGATCTCGTCCTCGCTCGCGGGTCGGCGTCGGCTTCCAGAACGACCTGGTGTTTCCCGAGCATGTCTCGGAATTTGCGGGCGGTCTCCTGCGCCACGGGGTCACGGCTGGCTGGCTCGCGGTCATCCTGGACAGTAGGTCCCGCGAGCCGAATTCGTCACGGGCACTGTGGAATACGCGGGAGATTGAACGCGGCCGCTTCCGGTTCGCTGACGGTCGGCTCGACCTTTCAGGGCTGATAGCGACCGTGAAGTCTTGCCGCAAGGTCGTGTTGACCGAACCTCCGAACACCTTGCCACATTGGGGGCCGGAACGATCACTTGTGTCCGGGAGGCCTGCCTTCCCGCGCGACTCAGACACTACCGCCTCCGGAATACTCAGGGTTCTTCGGCCCTGTTCGCTCGGCTTCTGCGCCAACCGCTTCAATCGACGCCGTACGGGTCTCGGAATCTCGACTACACTGTCCCATCGGGTAGCCTCCTCGCTAACCAAATCGTCTCCGACACCACGATCTGATCGCCGAACGCCGCCCGAGCTTTCTCAAGTGATCGAGATTTCCGCACGCCCATCTAGCACTTTAGTCCTGGCCTTCATGACCCGCAGTGGTGTGCATATTCCAGCGTGAGTGGGCGGCAAAGGGAACTCGGCAGACACGAAGGCGGCCAGGACGCGATGCATCGACAACGAAGTAACGGGATTCGCGGACCTCTCATTCTCCCCCCATCGCGGCGTCAAACTACCATTGAGGCGGCCCGCACACGGTTCGGGAAACCGGGGGACATTCGCCGTCGTCTCGTAAGGTTCGGAACAACCGCGCAGATCGTCCACCTTGTACGCCGTGGATGCCGTCAGACCCACGACACCGGTATCGCTGCGAACATACTCAAGATTGTCCGATGCCGTGGAATACGCGGAGCGGTGAAAGGGCGCAACTGGCGGATTGCAGCCGCGCATAACCAGTTGATTCTCATCTCGGCACTTCACGAGCTAAGCCGAAGCACCGCCGAAATTCCAGACCTTTCCGCTCGTGGCAGCCGGCTGATTGCGAGGGTATTGAAGAGCGCTCTCTATTGGACCAAGGACGGTGGCCTGATCGGCGACACACCTTCGAAGCCGCTGGTGAGTGTGAAGTCTGACGACGAAATCCGAAAGTTCTGGGAAGAGTTCCAACGACTGGAAAGAAACCAACCGCCGGTGACCTACGTGCGTCAAACCATGCTTCCCACGCGTGCGCACGGAAGAAAGTCAGCTCTCCGATTTGCCGTAACCGCTTGTCCTCCGAACGGGGAGACTTCGCTGCACTGCGGTACGCGTGCCGTGCAAGGCGCCTTTCCGCGCAGGGAGAGATCCCGCAGAGGGTGTGAGTTTCGCCTCACGATGAGCGCGGCACGAATTGCGGCGACGCTGCACGCTGTGAACATCGATTGCCGGAACTGAACAACAACTGATCGCTGGATCAGCACTTTGCCCTCGGTGCGCCGACCGCGTAGTCCTTGAATCGGGCGGCGGCGCCCATGAACTTCGTGAAAACGAAGTCTCGAATTCGCTTGTGTCGCGGTTCCGGAGGCCTTGCGGGGGACATGGCTGGGATGAAGACGGATGCCGAAGCGGTGGTAGGTGGGCCCTCTGCGGCTCACGCAGTAGCCGTCGAGCGTGCGCTGCGAAAGACCCAGATTCGCCGCTGCGCGGCGCGTGTCCAGAAAGCCGCCCTCGTCGCTGACCATCCCTCTCTCTCCTTCGCCATCCCCACCCTCCCGGGCGATGCGCCTTGCGCGCGCGAAACGCCGGAAACGGCCCCGCAAGCTCTGCCGCCCGGGACCGCGCCACCCGCTGCGGCGCGGAACCTAAGCGCAACCCCGGGGACGCGCAACGAGCTCGGTTAGGAGATATCCATCGAAGGCATGGCATTCCCGACACCGCGCCGCCCGCAATGGCAGACGCCTGGCAAACGCTAGGTCATGCCGGCCCGCATCGTCTCCCGACTCCGGCAGGAGTGCCGCGACCGCCCCGACACACCCGCCGATGCCAGCTTTGCCAGCGCCGCGGTCGCGGTTCGATGACGACACGGCGCCGTCCGCTCCATCGGCTCCCATCTCGACTTTTGCGCACGGGCAGTTCATCGTTCATCGAGCCCCCACGAGGTGATCCCATGCACAACGGCGATGCTCTCGAATTCACCGGCAGCGCCCGCCCGATCCCGGACTCTAGCCCATCGTCGTCCGCGCTTCGGGGATACGTTCCGGCGTGGCGAGTGTCGGGTCCGCCGGACGCCGGGCCGTCGCGAGACGCACCCGAGCGGAGCGGGCGGAGTGCGCCATGACGGTGGTCCTGGCTTCGCGGTTCGACATCACACCCGAGGCGGTGCTAGCCGTTGCATGGAAGGGTGAGACGGTGGCCATCGATGCCGCGGCTCTGAGCAGCATCGCGGCGTCTCGTGCCGCCTTCATGCGCTACCTCGACGAAGATCCGAATGCGTCGGTGTATGGCGTAAACCAGGGTCATGGCGAGATGGTTGGGCGGACACTCGACGAGGACGATCGGCGGCGCCTCGCCCGCCTGAAACCGCTGGCCGCGGCCGTGGCGTTCGGCGAGCCCTACCCGCATCGCGTCACGCGCGCCATGGTCCTTGCGCGGCTCGCCAATCTGCTGGGTGGCCATGGGATGGCGACGCCACGGCTGGTCGAGGAGCTTGTCGAGATGTTGAACCGCGGCCCCATTCCTTGCGTACCGAGACAGGGTCAGGGCGGGCCGGGAGAAATCCTGGTCCTGTACACGCTGTTCGCCGAGTTGTCGCGACGGTTCGAGTTGCAAGCCGCAGAGCGCGGTGCGCTGATCAACGGATCCCCTGCAGCAGCCGCGGTCCTGGCCGATGCGGCGCTGACCGCCGAGCGGCGGATCGCGGTGGCCGAGCAGGTACTGGCGCTGGCGATTGTGGCGTTCAACGCCCCGGCAGAGCACTACGAGACGGTTCTGGGCGAGCTGCTCGGTGGCGAGCACGACCGGCGGGCCTTCGCACGGTTGGCGGCCTTGCTCGACGGCGTGACCGACTGCGGCGAACCGCGACCCCATCAGGGGCCGGTGAGCTACAGAATCGTGCCCCACGTGCTGGCGCAGGCCCATGCGGCGATCGGCTTCGCACGGGGGCTCGCGGCGCACAGCCTGTCGGCGGTGACCCACAATCCGGTCTATCTGACGCCCGACGAGACACACCCCCGCGGACGCTGCCTGAGCACCGGCGGCTATCACAATTCGGTCGCCGCGCCGGCCATCGACGGCATTGCCGGCGCCTGGGCGGACATGTGCCTGATATGCCTGCGTCTGTGCGCCGGATTGATGAACGGGCGCGTGTCCGGATTTCCCGATTTCCTGCTGGCGGGACGCAGCGCCGGCGAGACCGACGGTCACGGCGCCGTCGGATACCTGCCGATGGCGATCGCGGGCTTCCTCGAAGAGGCGCGCGCGGCCGCCACCCGGACCTTCATTTCGGCCGCGGACGCCAGCGTGTTCGGGCAGGACGATGTGAGCACGCCCGCATTTCTCGCCTGGTCCAAATGCATGGCGGCAGGGCAATCGCTCGATTCGGCGCTTGCCGTTCTGGCCGTCGCAGCCTCGCAGGCGCTCCATGTCCTGAACCGCGAGCGGGTGCCGAACCGGCTCGCCGACTTCCTGTCTCTCGTACGCAGCCGCGTGCCGCCGGTGCACGCTGACCGGGTTCTGGGCCCCGAGATGCAGCGCCTCGCGGGCGATCTGACGGCGCGCACCTTCGCCGACGACCACGTCGGACGAGGCGTCGCCGCATGACGACGCACCACCGGCAATCCATGCGCGCATTCCTTGCAATGGCGGACGAGGCCGGTGCGTTGATCCGGATCGCGCAGAGAGTCAATCCGGTCCACGAGATTGCCGCCTGGCTGTCGCTTCTCGATGGACGGGGCCCGGTGGTATTCGAAAACGTCGCCGGGCACGCCATGGCCGTGACCGGCAATCACCTGACGACACGGGCGCAGGCGGCACGGGCGCTGGGCGTCGCAACGGATCGGTTGCAGGCTCGGCTCGTCGATGCCGTGCGCAGCCCGCTCGCACCGCGGGTTGTTGTCGGCCATGCACCGTGCCAGGAGGTTGTCCTGCCCGATCCGGATCTGGCCGCCCTGCCGGTCCCGACGTTCTTCGAGCACGAGACCGGACCCTACATTACCGCAGGTGCGATCGTTGCCAGGGACACCGTCACGGGGCACAGGAATCTCTCGGTCGCACGTCTGAAGCCCCTCGGCGCGAACCGCGCGTTCATCGGCATTGCACCGAACCACCATCTCGCCGCCCTGGCGCGCGCCGCACAGGTGCGCGGCGAGCGGCTGGAGATCGCCGTGACGCTGGGCAATCATCCCGCGGTCCTGCTGGCGGCCTGCTTCTATCTGGGGCTCGGGGACGATGAGCTTGAAGTCGCCGGAGCCCTGCTCGGCAAGCCGCTCGAGGTGGTGCCGGGCCACGGCGTCGATCTTGCCGTGCCGGCGCACTGCGAGATCGTTCTGGAAGGTGTGCTTCATCCCGACGAGACTGTCGAGGAAGGTCCGGTCAGCGAGTTTCATGGTATGTACGAGCGTTATGGCGCAGGCCATGTCGTAACCTTCTCGCACATGACCCGGCGCAGGGACGCCGTTTTCCAGTGCGTGCTTCCAGGCTATGCGGGCGAACACATTCTGCTCGGTGCGGAGGCGATTGCGGCCGGGCTCCGGCGATCGCTGCATGGGACTCTGCCATCGGTGCGCGAGGTAGCTGTGACGGCGGGTGGCGCGGGTCGGCTGCATGCCGTCGTGAGACTCGACGGCGCCCGCGAGGGAGCGGCTCGCAGGGCGATGTTCGCCGTTTGGGCCGCGGTCAGCCTCGTGAAACAGGTCACGGTGGTCGATGGCGACATCGATCCGTGGGACCCCGTTGCCGTGGAACATGCGGTGGCGACCCGCATGCGGCCCGAACGCGATCTGATCGTCGTACCGGGAGTTCAATCGGACCGGGCCGAGCCGCTGGAGAAGGACGGCGTCGTCGGCAAGCTCGGGATCGACGCCACCACCTCCGCCGCCGATCGCCCCGACTGGACACGGGCCCGCCCGCCCGACGCGGTGCTGGCGAAGGTTCGTGAAAGGATTGCCCGTCAGCTTGGGGGCTCGAGCGCCGCGACTCCGGGTAGGCCCTTGTCTTGAAGCGACCCGGGACAGGCAGAAGGTCTCCCGGTGCTGCCCCCCCGCCGCACCGCCGAAGCCTGCTGCCGAGTCTCGATCGACCTCCAGACTGAAAATTCGCGCATATTGTCGCGCAACCGTCGATGGAAGCTGCCTGTCCGTCCATCCGTCGGAAAGTGTTCGACCGCCGGCCTCGTGCCTGGACGCCTGTTCATCTAACGACCACGTTTCCCGCCGGAACGATCACTTGCGTCCGGGAAACGGCCCTGCGCGACTCAGACATTGCCGCCTCCGGGATTCCCGGGGCGGTTCAGATTGCCACTGATGACTGAACTGCCTGGTCATCGGAAAATTCAAATTCAAGACGGCCGAATCAAGCGAAGTATCCCACCGATTCGCCATTAGTCTGGAGTGTTCTGTCGCTGGGAAGCTATTGAGTCAAAAATACCTCTGTATCGGAAGGAGCTGTCATGAACATCTACTTCAGGAAAACCCACCAGCGCGCCTTCGGCACCTACCCTCTCACCGGCGACGTGGCGCGCGCCGCGATCCTGGCTGCTGCCGAGGTCGGCTATCGCGCATTCGACACGGCGCAGATCTACGAGAACGAGGCCGAGGCCGGCGAAGCGCTGCAGGCGAGCGGCGTTCCGCGCGAGGAACTCTGCGTTACGACGAAGGTAAACCCCGACAACTTCGCCGAGCACAGGTTCATGGCCTCTGTCGAGCAGAGCCTGAACGACCTGCGAATCGACTGCGTCGATGTGCTGCTGCTGCACTGGCCGCCCATCGGCGGCGACATCGCGCCGTCGCTGAGGCTGCTGCAGAAAGCGCTCGACACGGGTCTGACGCGCAATATCGGCGTGTCGAACTATACGGTCGCCATGATGCGCGACGCGGTATCGATCATCGACGCGCCGCTGGTGACTAACCAGGTAGAGTTCCACCCGCTCCTGAACCAGGACAGGCTGCTCGCGGGCGCCAACGAGATCGGCATCCCGCTGTCGTCGTACTCCTCGGTGGCCCGAGGTGAGGTGTTCAAGCACTCCGAGTTTGCCGAGATCGGAGAGGGTTACGGCAAGACCGCAGGCCAGGTGGTGTTGCGCTGGATCATCCAGAAGGGGGTGAGCGTAAACACAATGTCCACCAATCCGACCAACATGCGGGCGAACTTCGACATCATGGACTTCACCCTGTCGAGCGTCGACATGGCCCGGATCGAGAAGCTGACGCACACCGGGTATCGGATCCTCGGCAAAAATCTGTCGCCCTGGGCGCCTGACTGGGACTGAACCGACGGACGCCGGTAGCGCGCATTTGTGTTCGGTCAACGGTGGAATCGACCAAGAATCCGGGATCTTGATCTTGCGGGTGGAGGCTGATGGCACTTCGTGAGTCACCACCGTATGCCTACCGGCACGAGCTTGCGCCACGAGGTAGTAGCGACTTGCAAGAACGTGTTCACAGCCGCTGGCTCGTAGGCTTGGCCGTTAGCCCAGGCACTTACCTCGGCCAACGCCGGGAAGACCGAAGCGTCCGGCGGCAGGAAGAATCCATTGCCCCGTGCCTCGGCCCATATGGACAACTCGTCTCCGAGCGCCTGCACTTCGTCGCCCACCTTCTCGACGCTGAAGACGCGCTCGGACTCGTGGCCGGCCACCAGCCAGTCCCAGAAGGCCGGGCAGAAGTCGAGACCGTAGTGCAGGTTATTGGTGGCAATGAAAACATTTGCAATCAGAAGGTAGGCCATCAGTACCCCGCCCCCAGGCTGCGCCCGAGCTCGTTGAACGTTGCCATCTTCTTGAGGCCGAGCATTCGGAATGTTTCGGTGAATGCGGTGCGGCCTTCCAGGGTGCTGACGACCATCGCGCGGGCGAAGCGCTTGCTGACGCGAGCGCCGAGCGTCAGGTAGAAATCGCCACCGCTGCCCTTCGGCAATGTGCGCAATCGCGCAAGCTCGGCGTCGTATGCCGCCCACAGTTCGTCACGCGTGAGGCGACCGGCGTCGTGAATACGCCGGAGGATCACCAGGGTGCTGACCTTGAAGTGTCGTGCAAGACGTTGGAGTTCATCCTGCAGGTCGGCACGACCGACGATCTCGTTGTGCAGGACGGCGAGCGGCACCAGCACCTCGGCCGCGACCCGAT
>JAKZYK010000397.1:0-2791 GCA_047514485.1 Gammaproteobacteria bacterium | reverse complement strand
GCTCAAGATCCTCTCCGAGGTGTTCGCGGGTGACCCTGATCGGCTGGCGAGGTTTCAGCGCGAGGCCCAGGTCCTCGCCAGCCTGAACCATCCCGGCATTGCGGCCATCCACGGCATCGAGGAGGCCGAGGATACCCGTGCCGTGGTGCTGGAGCTGGTTGAAGGGCCGACCCTGACTGACCGGATTGCTCAAGGTCCAAACCCCGTCGATGGAGCCCTCCCGATAGCGAAGCAGATCGCCGAGGCCCTGGAAGCTGCGCACGAAGCCGGGGTCATCCACCGGGTTCTCAAGGCCGCGAATATCAAGCTGCGGCCGGACGGCACCGTAAAGGTGCTGGACTTTGGCCTTGCCAAGGCGTTCGAGACCACGCCTCAAGAGTGACCCATTCGAATCAGCTACGTAAGCGTTCGACGAAGACCGTCTTGAAGACCGTGTGGTGATCCTCCAGACTGCGGCTGGAGGTGTGACGTGACGAGTGATCAGACCCGGCACCGGATGCGCGCGGTTGTCCGCGAGTGGGAGGCGAGCGATGCATGCCGCGAGGTGTTCGCTCGTCGGCACGGCCTCACCGTGTCGAAGCTCGCGTACTGGACCCGTCGTCTGCGGCGGGACGCGTCGATGGAGACACCATCCGTGGCGCTGGCACCGGTGCATGTGGTCACGGTGTCCGACCGGACCGACGCGGGGACGATTGACCTGACCCTCGCGAGTGGCGACCGACTGACGATCCACGAGGGGGTTTCAACGGATCTGCTCCGCACGGTGCTCGCGACGTTGCGCCCGCCGTGCTAACACTTTCCCCGGCAGTCCGGATCTACGTGGCGACGGGCGCGACGGATCTCCGCCGGTCGATCGATGGGCTCTCGGCGCAGGTGCGCGACCGCTTGGCGCTGGATCCGCTCTCGGGTCATCTGTTTCTCTTCCGCAATCGTCGGGGTGATCGGCTGAAGATCTTGCTGTGGGACCATGGCGGTTTCTGGGTCCTCTACAAACGCTTGGAGCAAGGCACGTTTGCGTGGCCGGAGGAGGGAGCCGGTCACCCCGTGGAGATGCGGACGCGAGATCTCGGGTTGCTGTTGTCGGGCGTCGATCTCGCGTACACGCGCCGGCGACGCTGGTATGAGCGGCCGGCGGCCGACTGATCGCGCGCCGGCGGTAAACGCCGGGCGAGTGACGGGCGTCTTTTAGACCGTGAATGTCGCCGTCGCGCCCGCCCGACGCGATTGCCGATCTCGCCACCGCGCGAGCGGTCATCACGACCCTGCAGGATCAGCTCTCCACCATCCAACGCGAGAACGCGTCGCTGCGCCAGCAACTCGACGTCCTCTGTCAACGGCTGTTCGGGAAACGATCGGAGCGCGTCGACCCGCGGCAACTCCAGCTCGCGCTGGACCAACTCGCGAACGAACCCGGCCCCGTGACGCAGCCCGTCGAAACGGATTCGGGTGCGACGCCGATCCGCGGCCATGCGCGCCGGCGGCCGTCGGGCCGCCGCCCCTTGCCGCCACATCTCCCGCGCCGGCGGGTCGAGATCGAGGTCGCCGAGGCCGCCACCCACTGCGGCTGCGGGCGCGCCAAAACGCGCATCGGCGAATCGATGTCCGAGAAGCTCGAATACGAACCGGCGAACTTTGTGGTGATCGAAACGGTCCGCGCGAAGTACGCGTGTCCGCAGTGTCACGCTGGGGTGGTGGAAGCGCCCAGCCCGCCGCAGGCCGTCGAGAAATCGCTCGCCGGCGAAGGCCTCCTCGCGCATGTCATCGTCTCGAAGTACGTGGACCACCTCCCGCTCCATCGACTCGAAGGCATCTTCGCGCGGGAGGGGATCGACCTCGCGCGGACCACGCTCTGTGGCTGGGTGGCCGACGTCGCGGCCGCGCTGACTCCGATCGGCGAGCACCTCCGCACGGAAATCACGGCGGCCTCGTATCTCCAAACGGACGACACCGGGGTCACGGTGCTCGGCGGGCGGCGCGGGAGCTTCAAGGGGCGACTCTGGGTCTATCTGGATCCGATCGGGCCGCAGGAGGTGTTCGAGGCGACCGCCACGCACGAACGAGACGGCCCCGCGGCATTTCTCGCGCCGTTTCACGGCGCGCTTCAAGCGGATGCGTATCCTGGCTACGACGCGTTGTATCGGAGTGGACGGGTGGTGGAATTCGGCGGCTGGGCCCACGCGCGGCGGCGGTTTGTCGACGCCTTTCAGCTGGATGGCGCCGCGGCGGTGATGGTCGCGTTGATCCAACAGCTCTATCAGGTGGAACGGGCCGCGCGGGCGCTCGATCCTGCGGCGCGGCAGCGCCTCCGGCAGGACGAGTCAGTGTCGCTCCTCGCGCGGATTGAGGCGGAACGCGCCACACTCGCCCGCACGGCCTTACCGAAGTCGCCCCTGGGGGACGCGGTCCGCTATCTCACCAATCAGTGGGTGGCCCTGCAGCGCTTCGTCGACGACGGGCGAGTCGCGATTGACAACAATCGCGCCGAGAGCCAGTTGCGCGTCGTGGCGGTCGGCCGGAAAAACTGGCTCTTTGCCGGCAGCTTGGACGGCGCACACCGCGCGGCCCTCCTGTACACCCTCGTGCAAAGCTGCAAGCTCGTGCGCGTCTCCCCGTTCGCCTATCTCAAAGACGTGTTGCTCCGGCTCGCAACTCATCCGCACCGGCTGATCGATCAACTCACGCCCAAGCGCTGGGCCCCCACCTTCGGCGCGTCGCTCTCCGCCTGAACCATCCGCCCCCACCTGTCACATCGTCACCCGTCCAATCAAGACGGTCTTCGTCGAACGCTTAC
>JAKZYK010000396.1:0-6448 GCA_047514485.1 Gammaproteobacteria bacterium | reverse complement strand
CGACGAGGCGAGCGCGTACGCCGTGCAGCGCGGCGGCGCAGAGGCGTCCGGATACGAGGTCGTGGGGTTCAAGGTCGGGGCGACGGCGCAGGTCGCGATGGACTTGCTCGGGGTGAGCGGGCCTTTCTTCGGGCCGCTGTACCGCGAGGCGTTCCAGCAAAACGATGCGGCCATCTCGCTCCCCATGGCGCACACCCCCGGCATCGAAGCAGAATTTGCGGTGGGCCTCTCGGCCGACCTGCCACGCCGGTCCGAGCCGTGGTCGCGAGAAGAAGTGGAAGCGGCGGTCGCGTGGGTGGGGCCGGCATTCGAGATCGTCGGCACCCGCCTCGAAGGCGGTCTGGCCGGTGCCGGCATGCTCGCCATCGCCGACGGCGGCGCCAACATCGACTTCGTATGCGGACCAACCGGCTCGCAGTGGCGCAACGCCGACCTCACCGCCCATCCCGTCACCCTGCGTATCAACGGGGTCGAGGTGGCGTCCGGACACAGCGGAATGCTCGTGTTCGGCGATCCGGTCTCCGGCGTGGCATGGCTTGCGAACCACCCGGAACTCGGCGCCCGGGGCCTCAAGGCAGGAGACGTCGTGACGACCGGCACCTGTACCGGAATCACGCCCCTCTCGCCGGGTGACGAGGCGGAGGCGGACTACGGGGCGCTCGGAACGGTGAGGGCTCGCTTCCTCGACTGATGCGCTCGAGCGGCATAGCGCATGAATCGAATCTCGGCCAGGACCGCCGTCGTCGGGGTCGCCCGGTCAGAGACGCCGTTCACGCCCGGCAAGACATCCCTTCAACTCCACGCGGAACTCGCGCGAGAGGCCATCGCCGACGCCGGCCTTGCCGCGGGCGACATCGACGGCGTGCTCACCGCGGGTTGCGACGAGCCGACCTACTGCGAGGACGTCGCCCACAGCGCGGTGCTCTGCGAGTACATGGGACTGCGCCCGCGGTTCACCTACAGCGTCGACCTCGGGACCCCGGTGTTCGCGAAGATGGTGGAGATCGCAGCGACCGCGATCACGAGCGGTCTGTGCCACACCGTGCTGCTGGCCTGCGCCGAGCCGACCGTCTCGCGCGCATCGCGCCGCGGCGCCGTCGAGAAGATGGCGAGCTTCGGCCACCCCGACTTCGAGTTGCCCTACGGGGTCTCGATCCCGGCGTTCTACGCGCTCATCGCACGGCGGCACATGCACGAGTTCGGCACCACGCCGGAGCAGCTCGCCCGGGTGGCGGTCACCATGCGCCAGCATGCCGGGCTCAATCCCGGGGCCCGGTTCCGGGAGCCGATTTCGGTGGATGAGGTCCTCGCATCCCGTCTCATCGCGGACCCCCTGCACAAGCTCGACTGCTGCATCACCACCGACGGGGGCGGCGCGCTTGTAGTGACGTCCATCGAGCGGGCGAGGGATCTGCGCCGGATGCCTGTCGTGGTGCTCGGCACCGCCCAGGGCTTCTCGCACGAGCATCTCGTCGCCGCCCCGAGCCTCACCGCGTTCGGGAACGCGCCGGCGAGGGCGTTCGAGATGGCGCGTCTCGACCCCGGCGACATCGACGTCGCGATGCTCTACGACAACTTCACCATCTCGGTGGTCGTTCAGCTCGAGGACCTCGGCTTCTGCGCGAAGGGGGAGGGCGGCGCTTTCGTCGAAGAGGCGGGAATCGGGCTCGGCGAGCGATTGCCGGTGAATCCGCACGGCGGCCTGCTCTCGGAGAGCCACCCCGGGCGACCCGGCGGGATCTCGCACCTCGTCGAGGCCGTCGTCCAGCTCCGGGGCGATGCCGGCGAGCGTCAGGTCGACGGCGCCCGCGCCGCCCTCGTGCACGGCGTGGGCGGCATCATGTCCAACCACGCCACCGCGATCCTCGGGCGGGAGTGATCGGTGGACCGGCCGTTCCCGACTGTCGGCAGGACACCCTTGTCCCGGTCCTCCGGCTGGGCGTGAACGATGGAACGACCGCTTCCCACCGCGCTGTCCGAGACCGAGACATTCCGGCAGATCCGCAACCAGGCAACTTCGAGCGCTCTCCGGAACTCGTCGCCGTGCTCGCGGAGCCGCTGGACCGGCCGAGAAGCCCGATTCGAGCCGGACATGGGGCTTTGAATGCTACCGGCGGTTCAAGGTGACGGGCAGTCCGTAGCGTGGCTTCAGGGTAACCTTGGCGACGGTCTCGATCGGGTGATCGGGAACCACGCGAACCTGGAATCGCTGCACGATCTGTGCGAGGACCAACTGGGTTTCGAGCATCGCCATGCCGGCGCCGATGCAGGTTCGCGGCCCCGCCGCAAAGGGTAGATAGCAATAGGAATGGCGGGCTTGACTGCGGTTCGGCTGGAACCGGTCCGGATCGAACCGCTCCGCGTCGGGCCAGAATTCCGGGTGCCGGTGAAGCGCATAGGGAACGACGGCGACATAGCCGTTTGCCGGCAACACACACCCGTCGAATTCCTCCTCTTGTTCCGATCGTCGCGCGTAGGCCCACACCGGGGGATAGATCCGCATCGATTCCTGCACGATTTCCTTTAAATAGGGGATTCGTGGCAGGTCGGCGGCGGTTGCAGGTGCACCGTTCAGACGCGCCGCCAAGTCTTCGGTCAACCGCGCTTCGACCTCGGGATGCGTGGCGAGCAGGTACAGGGTCCATGCCAGGGCGTTGGCGGACGTTTCATGCCCGGCCAGCATCAGTGTCACGATCTCATCGCGCACCTGCGTTTCGTCGATCCCTTCGCCGGTCTCCTCGTCGCGCGCATTGAGCAAACGATCGAGGATGTCGCCTCCGCCTCCGCCCGTGCCGGCGCGGCGGCGGACCGCGATCATCCCGTAGACGATGCGGTCCAGACGCCTCGTCGCGCGTTTCCATTTCAGGTTGTAGGGCGTAGGGATCCAGGAATAGAGCGTCATGAGTGCGCGCATTTCCTGCGGCCGCATGTTGACGACATCCTGAATCTCCGCGATTTCGCCGGCATGCCGTTCGATATCTCCGCCGAACAAGGTGGCACCGACGATCTGGAAGGTCAGCCTGCTCATCTCGCGGTCGATCCAGATGATTTCGTCGCCGGCCCTCGCATCCCATTGGCTCATCAATGACGACGTGAGCCTATTGATCGTCCCATCGAAGCCGTTGACGTTGCGGTTGCTGAACAAGGGCTGCATGAGCTTGCGCTGCTTCACCCAGTGAGGCCCGTCGTTGGATACCAGGCCGTTGCCCATCACCCGTGCGAGCACGCGGTAATCGATGGTGCGCTTGGAGAAACGTTCGTAGCTTTGCGACAGAACCGGGCGCACGAAATCGGGATGGTTGACGAGGTAGAGGTCATAGAATCCGCGCCAGCACATGAAGTCGCCGTATTCGCCGAGCATTTCATGGATGACGAGGTGCGGTTCCGCGGCAAGCCGTCGAACCTGATGGAACCGGGCTGTCGAAGGCGGACGCATGGGTCGTTTGACCAAGGGGCCGACTATCGGTTTCGACTGACTGGCTTCTATCCGGCCCGGAATCCGCGCGGGTGGCGGTCGTCAGTCCGAGGCCGCCTGGGCATGCGTGAGTGCGTCGAGGTTGCGCCGACCGGTTCCCAGTCGATGATCCGCTTGCATCCCGATCTCGTCTGCCACGTGCGTGCGACGCCTACGGCTCGGAGCCCGGCGCACCGGTCAACACCGCCTCGATGGCCAGTCCGTACTCGACGAAATCACCGAGTCGTTCCGTCGCGATCGAGTAGACGATCTCCCAGTCGAGCGTCTGATACGCGTGGACCGAGATGTTGCGGAACCCGACCGCGCGGCGCATGCGTTCGGTGAGGTCCCGCGACAACACGCCTTGTCGTTCCAACGCGTCGAAGGTCCCGGCCATGGAGTCCGGCACAGTGCATTCGGTGTCCGACACGATGTGTGCCGCGATGTCCACGCACGCCTGGACCGCGCGCTCCAGATTCAGGCAGATGATGTCCTGCGCGTCGTAGCAGGAGCTCAACCCCTCAACCGACGCAGGCGTCCTGGTCCGCACCCGTTCGACGCAATGGCGCAGAGATTCCAGCTTCGCGGTGACGACGTCCCTATCCATGCAGGAAGCGCTTGCGCCTTGTGTCCTGGATCATGCGCACCAGCGGCATCAGGTCGGCATTCAGGTACCACATCTTCACCAGCAGGCGGGCGAGAACCCGGGAGTCGCGCTTGACGACGCGCTTTCCCTTGGTCAACGCTTGCGTGAGAAGCAGTGGACCGGCGCGGTGCAGATCGACAAGATCGACGGGCCGTCCCGTGGCGCTCGCGACTTCGTCGTTCAACGCGAGCCTGCGGTCGGGGTCGATGGGCGCTTGCGCCGCGACTGCCACGTCGATGTCGCTTGCCGGTGTTTGTCTGCCCTGCGCGAACGACCCGAAGACGCAGGCGAACTCGATATCCGGTTGGCGCAGGAGAACGTCGCGTACCGAGCTCAGTATTCGCGCCTCTTCCATCGTTGTGTGTCCCCGCAAGAGGATGAGAAGAATAACCCATCGCTCTTCGGTGCCGGCATACGAGACGGCGGAGCCCGGCCTGAGCGACACCGACAGCTATCGATGGAACGACCGCTCCCCACTACACTGCCCGAGACCGAGGCATTCTGGCAGGGCTGCCGCGAGGGCCTGTTGCTGCTCCAGAGCTGCCGCGCCTGCGGGCATCTCCAGTACTATCCGCGTGCCGTCTGCACGGCTTGTCTGTCGTCCGATCTCGGCTGGCGGGAGGTGAGCGGACGAGGGCGCATCCACTCGTTCACCACCGTGCACCGGGCGCTGAGCCCCGCATTCGAGGACGACCTGCCGTACGTCGTCGCGGTGATCGAGCTCGAGGAGGGTCCGCGCATGGTAAGCCGGGTCACCGGGTGCGATTCGGAACGTCTCGCGATCGATCTGCCGGTCGAGGTCGCATTCGAGCGCGTGAGCGACCAGTTCGTGCTGCCCATCTTTCGCCCCGCCCCCGAGCCCGGCGGCCGCACATAGGAACGCGGTATCGGGCTTCGATGCCACCGTTCCGTGATACCGCCCGCGCGCGGCTTCTTCGAGGCGCGCAGCGTCGCCGTGCACCTCGATCGTCGATTCGGGGATCGTTGGAGCCGTTGGCGGATGGCCCGGGCGCTCGTGCCGTTCCCGATCGGAGTGCGGTGCATCGGAAGCTGAGGGGCTGCCGCCGGTCAAGTGCTCTTGATCTTGCCGGTCGGGAGTGTACGAAGAATGACCCATGGGGCCCGAGGTGCCGGCACCGTGGCGAGGCGCCGCGATCCCGCGGTCGACGAGGAGGATTTCCTCCTCCTTGCCAATCGCGAGGGGAATGTCAGGCGGGCGCGGGGCCGGACTCGTGCTCGCGGGCGTTTTCGAGCCGGTCCCGCAGCCGGTCGAGCGCAAGGTCGGAGCGCACCTTCTCGGTGAGGGTCTCCATCCAGTCCCCGAGCTCGATCCCGATCGAATCGGCGATCCGGACCATGCGCTCGAAGTTGGACGCAACCGCGGCGGCGTCGGCGACCCCGATATCGCCCATCTCGGCGCGGAGTGCTTCTCGGGCGTGCGCGAGTCCCGCGTCGCCGCCATCGACGACGGCTGAGGCGAATTCCAGCAGCACCCGCCCGTGCGGAACTCCGCTCTCGATCACGGGATCGGCCAACGCCTGGACGTTCACCTCCGCACCGCTCGACCTGCCGCTCTCACGGAGCAGCGCCGCATGGGCGCTGGTTCAGTAGAAGCAGTCGTTGAGTATCGACACCCGGCCCGCCACCAGCTCGATCTGGGCACGGGAGAGCGCACCTCCCTTGCCGGCGGTCGGATCACGGACGAGTCCGTGCTCGATGTAATGCGCGCCGCCGAGATCGTTCAGGGTCCGCACCTCGTCGGGGGCGAGGCTGAGCGCCCGGATGACGTTGCCGGTGCGATTCGGCGGCCACAGGTCCGCCTCCGGGCTGCCGGAGTTGTCGAACGGCACCATGGGGACCCAGGACCCGCCGTCGTGCGCCGCGCTCGGGGGCCGGTAGCCGTTTGCGGCGCCGGGCTCCGGTCCGGGAAGCGGATGGAGGGGAACGCCGATCCCGCGGCAGAAGCTGTCGATGCTCACCACCGAGGCGACGGTTCCCACCACCTCGACGTACCGGGCGTCGGTCAGCCCGTCGGCCAGGGTCTGCTCATACCACCGGCGGGTCAGTCGGCTCGCGTCGTTGACGATGCGGTGGATGGCGTCCACGGCCGGTGCGGGGAGCAGGTCGGAGTTCCGGGGATCGAGGTCGTGCGCGCCGGTCAGGGCATGGGGCGAAAGCGCTGCCCGCAAGCGGCGGCAGAATGCACATCCCGTCGCGTGCCTCACCTCGCGCGCGATGGCGACGCGCTCCGGCCCGCTCCAGTTCGCACCGGGACGCGCGAGGCGCCGCCAGTAGCGCGCATGGGCAGCCGTGAGATCGTCGCGGACGGCGGACGCTTCGTAGCGAAT
>JAKZYK010000395.1:0-6702 GCA_047514485.1 Gammaproteobacteria bacterium | reverse complement strand
CATCAAATGGCGGTATTGACTGGAATGTGCGCCAGCGGTGTGCAGGCACACCAGAGGGACGCCGGTACCCGCCTCCTCAAAGTAGATTCGGTGCGGTTCGCCTTCAATGTCGAGATGCACGTAGCGGCCAACGATTGGCTCGATCTTTGCGGCCGTCATCGTGTTTGCATCCGCATCGTTCGGGGCAGTTGCACGAGTTCCTTGAGGTAGCGCAGATTTTCCAGCAGCGGACCCAGGTCCCCTTCGATCTTCGCGTATTCGTGGCTCGTCATCGCAAAGATATCGTTGAAGCCTGGCTTCGGCACCGGCGACCAGAATTCGCGCCAGGCGACCTCATCGGCGCGAATTGCGAAGCGCCAAGCCCGCATCTTGAGCGGTCCGGGATGTACACCGGTCACACGTCCGGCCTGCACCGTGATCTGGAAAGCACGCTCACCGACCTCGATCAGGAACTCCACATTGCAGTAGCGTCCAACTCGCACCAAGTCGGGGCAGGCACTCGCTGTTTCCGGTAGTTGCTCGAAGATTGCATCGATTTCCATGGCTCACCTGATATTCGATCCAGCCAGAACGACTACAATCCCGGGCTGGCTGGCAGTGGCAAGAAGTCGGTGGATCATGACGGGCTCTCCTGTGCGCAGCGATACGGGGGGACGGCGACCGAATGCGCGGCCCGTCGTACCGTGGATTCTTGATTGCGATGCACACCGCTGGCAAACGGAAATTCGTGAAGCGCCCATTTTTTTCGCGAGCGACGGATAGCGCACATTTCGCGATTCGCGAGTGGATGAACACGAAGCGACTAGGCCTGCATCTCGTCGGATTTCTGGTCACGATTGCACTGCTTGTCTATCTCGGCCCTTTCGGCACCTGGGCCTCACTTACCGTCGCCGATCGACTGGTGTTCTGGACAACGACGGTGGGAGTAAACTGGCTCGTCGCCGTGGCCGTGTTAAACGTCACGATACGAGCATTCCAGACGCGGGAGTGGCCGTCATGGGCCGGACTCGTGCTCGCCGGCCTCATCACAGCCCTGCCGGGCACCGGCACCGTGTGGCTGGTGGTGGCTGCTTACCTGGGCTATCGACCCTCCGACGTATCCGGGATCATCGAGCTATACACCCAGGTATTGGTGCTCCATCTGATGATCGGGTCTCTCGCTTTCTACATCATCAAGAGATCGCTGCGGCAACGCGACGCCAGAGTGGAAACATCCCCACCGGGCGGTCGAGTGCACGCCGTGTCACATGCCGCGCCCGAGGCGACCTTGCTCTCCCGGCTGCCCGCGCGCTCGAGAGGCGAGCTGCTCCATCTCCGCATGCAGGATCATTACGTCGAGGTTCACACCGCGGCGGGCACGGAGATGCTGCTGCTACGCTTTCGCGACGCGCTGCACGAGGTCGAGGACGTCAACGGTCTGCGGGTACATCGCTCGCACTGGGTGGCCCGCGCCGCCATCGTCGGGGTCGAACGCGGGCGAGGCGGCCGCGTCGCCTTGCGCCTTGTGAACGGCAGCAGGATCCCGGTCAGCCGCTCGTTCGCCCCCGCCCTCAAGGCCCGGGGGTGGATCTGAGCTGTAACGACTGTAGCAGTGGGAGCACCGCAGAATCCCGGGCAGTCTTCTTCTCGCGGCACACGACTCGTCTCCATCTGCCCGGGATTCTCAACGGTGTTCCCCGAGCTCTGAATCGGCGTCGGCCTCCGCCTCTGGCTGAACGAAGACGGCCTGCGCCGCAGCCGGACTCAGCCTCCCGCGATCTTCGGCATCAGATGCACGTCGCTGTTCGGTCCGATCGGCGAAAAGAGGGCGTCCTGGTGGATCTCTCCGTCGATGGCAAGCGCGACGCCATCGTCGAGGTGCGGAGCGAGCGCCGGATAGCGCTCCCCCAGCCGCTCAAGCAGATCGCGCACGTTTGATGCGCGGATCTCCGTCTCGGCGTCTCCGCCGGCGAGCCGTCGGAAGTTGCCGGTGAAAACGACCCGCGCCACCACCAGCCTCAGTCTGCCGCTTCCGGAATGCGCGCTTCTTCGAGCGACTTCAACACCTTCGGCGGCGACATCGGAAGCTCCGTGAACCGAATCCCCAGCGCACTTTCCACCGCATTGGCGATCGCTGCCATCGGTGGCACGATCGGTGTCTCGCCGACCCCGCGGACGCCATAAGGGTGCGTTGGGTTCGCTACCTCCACGATCACGGTATCGATCATGGGAACGTCGGAGCAGACCGGAATGCGGTAGTCGAGGAACCCGGGGTTCTGAAGCCTCCCGTGCTCGTCGTAGACGTACTCCTCGTTCAGTGCCCAGCCGATGCCCTGCACCGCCCCGCCCTGCAACTGTCCTTCCACGTAGCTCGGATGCACCGCCTTGCCGGCGTCCTGGACGACGGTGTAGCGCAGGATCGTCACCCTCCCCGTCTCGCGATCGACGCCGACATCGACGACATGCGTTCCGAAGCTCGGTCCGGCGCCCTGCGCGTTTATCTGGGCGCGACCGACGATCGGCCCACCGGTCTTGCCCGCGACCTTCGCGATGTCGGCGAGCGACAGCAGCTCGAACTCCCCGGCATTGGCGCCCGCGGGCCGCGCCTCGCCATCGACCCACTCCACCGCATCGACGGTGATGTCCCAGATCTTCGCGGCGCGCTCGCAGAGCTGCCCGATCATGTCCCGCGACGCCTCGATCACCGCCATGCCGCCCGCGAATGCGGTCCGGCTCCCTCCGGTGAGGAAGGTGTAGCCCAGCGTGCTCGTATCACCGATGATGGGGCGAATCTTCTCCACATCCACGCCAAGCGTCTCCGCCGTCTGCAGGCACAACGCCGCGCGCGAGCCGCCGATGTCCGGCGTGCCGACGACGAGCGCGATGGTGCCGTCCTCACCGAGATTGAGCGTCGCACAGGTCTCACCGCCGATGTTGAACCAGAATCCGGACGCCACCCCTCGGCCACCGCCCGGCTCGATCGGTGCGCGATAGTGCTCATGCGCCCTGGCCGCCTCCAGCGTTTCGACCAGCCCGATCGGCCCGAACGTCGGGCCATAGGCGGCCCGGGTACCTTCTCTCGCCGCGTTCTTCAGCCTGAGCTCCACCGGGTCCATCCCGATTCTCTTGGCGAGCTCGTCGATGATGGATTCGACCGCAAACTCCGACTGCGGAGCGCCGGGCGCGCGATAGGCCGCCGCCTTGGGCCGGTTGACGACCACGTCGTAGCCCACGACCTTCACGTGCTCCAGGTCATAGGGTGCGAACGCACACATGCAGCCCGGCTGCACCGGCGATCCCTGGAACGCTCCGGCCTGATACTTCAGCACCGCCTCTCCCGCAGTGATGCGACCGTCCTTCCTGACACCTACCTTGACCCAGATACAGGTGCCCGGCGCAGGGCCGGATGCGCGGAAGACTTCCTCCCGGGACATGGTCATCTTGACGGGGTGTCCGGACTTGCGTGACAGCATCAGCGCGAGCGGCTCGAGGTACACGACTGTCTTCCCGCCGAAACCGCCGCCGATCTCGGATGCAGTGACCCGGAGCCTGGACACGTCCATCCCGAGGAGCTTCGCGCAATGTGCCCGCACCACGAAATGACCCTGGGTGGTGCACCAGAGCTCGGCCTGACCGTCCTCCGAGAAGCTCGCGACGCACGAGTGCGGCTCGATATAGCCTTGATGCACGGGCTGGGTGCGGAACTCGCGCTCGACCACAAGATCAGCCTCGGCGAAGCCCGCCTCGACGTCGCCGTGTCCGAACTCGACCACCTTGGCGACGTCGGACGGCATCGAAGGCGCCGGCTCCACTCCGGCGGTGATCATGTCCTCATGGAGCAACGGCGCGTCCGGCGCCATCGCCTCGACCACGTCGAGGACGTGCGGGAGCACCTCGTAATCGACCTCGACGAGATCCAGTGCCTCCTTCGCGACCTTCTCGCTGACGGCGGCCACCGCGGCCACCGGATGGCCCTCGTAGAGCACCTTCTCGCGCGCCATCACATTGCGAACGATGTCGCGGTAGTTGACCAGCATCTCTCCCGCCGGCACGAACTCGGAGGGGAGATCGCTGAAGTCGTCGTGCGTGACGACTGCCTTCACGCCGGGCAGCGCGAGGGCTCCGGATACGTCGATCGACCGGATCCGGGCATGTGCATGGGGACTGCGGACCACCTTGCCCACCAGCATGTTCGGGAGATGCACATCGGCCCCGAAGCGAGCGCGACCGGTCACCTTGTCGACTCCGTCGGGCCGCACCGGCCGGGTTCCAATCCATCGGGTGCCGCCTTCCGTCTTCCCCTGAGATCCAGCAGCCATCGTTCATCCTCCTCGCATTTCGTCCGCGGCGTCCAGGACGGCGCGTACGATCTTGTCATAACCGGTGCAGCGGCACAGATTGCCGGCCAGCCAGTATCGGACCTCGATCTCCGTCGGATTGGGGTTGCGATCGAGCAACGATTTCGCGGCCACCAGGAATCCCGGAGTGCATACCCCGCATTGGAGCGCCGCGTGCTCGAGAAACTTCGTTTGCAGCGGGTGAAGCCGGTCCCCGCTGGCCATCCCCTCGATGGTCTCGATGGAGTGCCCTCGTGCCTCCACCCCGAGCATCAGGCATGCGCACACAAGGCGGCCGTCGACGGTGACGCTGCAAGCGCCGCAGTCGCCGGATGCGCATCCTTCCTTGCTCCCGGTCAGATGCAGTTCGTCTCTGAGAACGTCGAGCAGCGTCTGCTCGACGTCGCAGAGAAACTCGACCGGGTCGCCATTGATAGTTGTCGTGACGTGTGTCTTGGCCATTATCGTACCCTCCTGGCTCTCGCGACGGCAATCCGTGCCGCCCGTATCGCCAGCACCCCCGCGACCTTCGTCCGGTACTCGGCGGTGCCGCGCTTGTCGTCGATCGGCCGGCAGGCGGCACGCGCAGCGGCGGCCATCGCCTCGAGCGCGGCATCGTCGCATTCGGTGCCGACCAGCGCCGCACCTGCCTCCTCGACGAGGAGCACGGTCGGAGCAACGGCACCGAGAGCGATCCGCGCCGCGGTGCACCGCCCGCTGTCGCCGAGCGTCAGATTGATCCCTACGCCCACCACCGCGATGTCCATCTCGGTACGGGGAATGAATCGCAGATAAGCATCGGCCGAGCGTGGCGGTCGCCGTGGAAGCTCGAATGCGACGACGAACTCTCCGTCACCGAGCGAGAGCTGCCCGGGCCCCGTGCACACGTCCCCGACGGGGACGCTGCGCATGCCGTCCGGTCCCGCGACGCTGCACGTGGCGTCAGCAGCGACCAGGACAGGCACGGTATCCGCGGCGGGGGATGCGTTGCAGAGATTGCCGCCAAGCGACGCCCGGCCCTGGATCTGGGTCGAGCCGATCAGGTCGGCGGCCTCGACCACTCCCGGCCACATCGACTTCGCGCCAGCATGCTCACCGAGCTCGGCTCCGGTCACGGCGGCGCCGATGACGAGTACGCCGTCGTCTTCGCGGATCTCGCGGGTTTCTCTGATTCGCTTGATGTCGACGACGAGATTGGGCGCGATCGTGCCGGCGCGGAGCTGCACCAGCAGATCCGTTCCACCGGCCAGCACACGCCCCCTCGGTCCTCCGCCCGCAAGGAGGCTCGTTACTCCTTCGACGGATTCGGGTGTTTCATATCGCACTCACTACCTCCATATCCGTGGGTACAGGATCTGTGGGAACAGGACGCAGTCCCGCTCGACGCCTCCAATGCCCCAGAAGGCCAGTGGGGCCTCAGCCTCAGCGTCGTACTCGGAGATCGTTCCAATGATACGAGAATGCGGAACAGCTCCGGTACCATATCATGCCAGCCAGTCACCGGCTGCGATCACAATCGAGACACGCCCATGTACTTCGATGCACCGTTGCGGGAGAGCCTTCGCCTCTCCGAGGCCGGAACCGAAGCCGCCCGAGTCGAGCGGCTCGGATTCGACGCGGTCTGGTCGTTCGAGACACGCCACGATCCATTCTTCCCGCTGCTCGAAGCCGCGCTCGCAACCGAGCGGCTCCGGATCGGGACGAACATTGCGGTGGCATTCGCGCGCACCCCGTTCTCGATGGCGGTCAGTGCGTGGGATCTGCAGGCAGTGAGCCGCGGCCGATTGCTGCTTGGGCTGGGAACCCAGGTGCGGCCCCACATCGAGCGCCGTTTCTCCACCGAGTTCGACCATCCCGCCGCGCGGGTGGTGGACTACATCGACTGCCTGCGCGCCATCTGGAGCACATTCCAGACCGGAGCCCGTCCGCGCTACGAGGGCCGGTTTTATCGGTTCACCTTGATCAACGACTTCTTCAATCCGGGCCCGATCGACGATCCGGACATTCCGGTCTACCTTGCCGGGGTGAATCCCCGGATGGCCGCTGCTGCGGGGGAGGCGGCCGACGGGTTCAACGTGCATCCCATGCATTCGCCGGAATATCTCCGCGAAGTCATCCGCCCCGCTCTCGCCGAGGGCGCACGAAAGCGCGGCAAGCCGGCGCAAGCCATCGCCCTGGTGGCGAGCTGCTTCTTGGTGCGTGGCGCGACCGAGTCCGAGCGCAGCCGAGCGGAGCGTGCGGTTCGGCGACAGATCGCGTTCTACGCGTCGACACCCGGCTACCGGGCATTTCTCGAATTCCACGGTGAGCTCGACGCTGCGAAGCGGCTCAGCGCGCTCATGCGCGAGGGCCGCATCGACGAGATGCCGGACTTGGTGAGCGACGC
>JAKZYK010000394.1:0-3920 GCA_047514485.1 Gammaproteobacteria bacterium | reverse complement strand
ATGGCCGCAAGTGCTCCCGTCACGCCGAAGTCCACGAGGGGAACGCCGGTCGAGGCGCCCGCCGGCTCGCGGTAGAACGACGAGCGCAGGGTCTGGTTGGTGACGATGTCCTTCGGATCGGCGTCACCGAAGAAGTAGCTGGTCTGCTTCACCATGTGGTCGAGACCGAGTCCCGCCGTCGCGAGCAGCGCGCGGGTTCGCTCGATGCACAGCCGGGTCTGCGCGTTCAGGTCGTCGCGGTGCCCGACTGCACCGTTGTCGTCGAGCGGGAGCTGGCTCGACAGGAACACGATGTCGCCGCTGCGCACCCCGTCGACATGCGCCGAGCGCCCCGGCCGCCGCCACGGCGAATCCAGCCGCAGTACGCGGCGCTCGACGTTCGAACCCGCCTCCCCGCACACCGCCCACCCGTCGACCCGCACGACATGCTCCGGCGCGAGCCTCGGCGCGGGCAGCTCGACGTACGCGCACTCCAGCGGCGCGACATCGCGTTCAAAATCGGCGGCCCGGACCGACGGCGGCACCCCGGCCGCGTACCACGCCGCGAGCCGGACCAGATCGGACCGCGCGGCGCCGAGCTTGCCGAGTGCGTCGGCCAGCCGCTCGTGGGCGAGAGCGCCCGACGCCGGGCCGCCGTTCTCCGCACACTGTCCTCCGACGAAGACGTGATCGCCGCAGCGCAACGCATGGTTGAGCGGCGCGGGCAGCTCCGGACCTCCGTCGGGGGAGGCGGACTCGCGGTCGAGCGACTCGCCGTACTCGCCGAGCATCGCCACCGCCTCGATCTCGACCCGCATGCCGGGCAGCGCGAGCCAAGGCAGCGGGACCGGCACGATCACCGGCCCGGAGCGCGGTGCGTGGACGCCGCATGCCCGGCACGCTTCGGCCACCGCCGCAACGAACCGCGCCTCGTCCACGCCATCGCCGGCCGCGTAGAACGCGGTCAGCTTGACAGTGTCGGCCAGCGTCGCCCCGAACCCCCGCAGCACCGTGTCGATGTGCCTGACGACCACGCCGATCTGCGCCGGGAGATCGTCGCGGTGGAGCGGCTCGCCGCGGCTCGTCTTGTCCACCTGCCCGCCGACGTGGACGAACTGCTCACTGCGCACACCATGCTTGAACGCGAGGTGGCGGTACCAGTCCCAGTGTCCTTCCGGCCAGGAGTACGCACGCGGTCGCATCGATGTCTCCGTTCGGGCTCGGCCCGGCGCCGCCGGTATGCGGAACACGGTTTAGCGCGGTTCACCGCGGTGCGCAATCCTCGAGGCTCCGCTCGCGGATCCGCAGCGCCCGGCGGGTCGGACGGGTCCCCCGCGGAACGGACCCGCCGGAGACTTGGTCCGACACAGTGGCATCCCGGGAGCGCGGGCGTCCCAGGGCGGACGGCCGAGGAGTCGAGAGGCCCGAAAGCGGCTAAACTCCCCCACCCTTCTGCCCCGCCGGCCGAGATGTCCGCGCCTCGATCCTCGAACGTCTACCCCGTCGTCCGACTGTTCGCATCGCTCCTGCTCATGGCGGTTGCGGGCTCGGCGATGTACGCCGCGATCCTCGTCCTCGAGCCCGCCGCGGTTGAGTTCGGCACCGGCCGCGGCGCGGGCTCCATGCCGTACACCCTGTTCATGATCGGCTTCGCCCTCGGCGGCGTCATGATGGGGCGGCTCTCCGATCGGTTCGGCATCATCGCCCCCGCGCTGCTCGCAAGCCTCTGCCTCCCCGCGGGCCTGCTCTTCGCGGCCCGCGCCACCGAGCTGTGGCAGTTCAGCGTCTCGCTCGGGGTCCTGTGCGGTCTGTTCGGTATGGCCGCGACCTTCGCGCCGGTGGCTTCCGACATCTCCCACTGGTTCACCGCGCGCCGCGGTCTCGCGGTCGGAATCGTGATCAGCGGCACGTACGTGGCCGGCGCGGTGTGGCCGCCGATATTGCAGCATCTCATCGACACGCATGGCTGGCGGGGAACGTTTCACGGGTTGGGGATCTTGACCCTGTTCACGATGCTGCCGCTCAGTCTCTTGCTCTACCGGCCCGTGCTTGTCGACCACGAGGACGAGGACGGTCTCACGAGGAGGAGCGGGACCCGCCGGCGACCGCTCGGGCTCTCCGGCCGGTCGCTGCAAGGGCTGCTGTGCATCGCAGGAGTGGGGTGCTGCGTGGCGATGGCGATGCCCCAGGTTCACATCGTCCCATTCGTGATCGATCTCGGGTTCGACGCGGTGCACGGCGCGCGCATGCTCGCCCTCATGCTCGGATGCGGGATAGTGAGCCGGCTCGTGTCGGGCTGGATCTCGGATCGCATCGGAGGGCTGAAGGCCCTGCTCATCGGCTCGGCGCTGCAGGGGCTGGTCATCTTCGCTTTCCTGTTCGCCGATGGGCTTACCGCCCTGTACGTCCTCGCCATTGTATTCGGCCTCTCGCAGGGCGGCATCGTCCCGTCCTATACGATGATCATCCGTGCCCTTTTCCCGCCCGGGGAGGCGGGGTGGCGAATCGGCACGACGATGCTGTTCACGGTGGGCGGCATGGGGTTCGGCGGCTGGCTCGCCGGCGCTCTATACGATCTCACCGGCGACTACACCGCCTCGATCCTCGCCGCGCTCGGGTTCAACGTTCTGAACCTCGGGATCGCGGCATGGCTGTTCGCACGCGACCGGGTGCCGCCGGACGGCGAGGCGATACCTCAGCCGGCGTGAGCCGGAGCCGGATTCGGGAGCGAGCGGCTCGTTCGCCGGCCCGAGCTGCCGCGACGGCGTCGGGAGCGAACCGTTCGCTCACCGGCCCGAGCCGCCGGACGGTCGCGACGACGCCGGGAGCGAACCGTTCGCTCGCCGGCCCGAGCCGCCGACCGGCCGCGACGGCGCGTGCTCGAACTCCAAGCCAATCCGGAGTTGGAACGCCGGTGATTGAAGTAGGTAGCATGCCGGCCTTGCACGCCCACACATCAGAGCCAGGAGGCCGCAATGACCGACGAACGCCCCTTCCGCTTCTTCGACAACCGGGAGAAGTACCTGCTGTTCGTCACGACTTGCAGCGAGAAATGGGCGATCGGCCAGCGCATCGGCGTCGAGCTCGCGGCGCTCACGCCCGAGCCGCCCGCGTTGCGGGTGTTCGACGCCGGGACCGGCGATGGCACGGTGATGGCGAGCGTGCTCCGCCAGCTTCACGGGCACTTCCCGACCGTGCCGTTCCTCGTCGTCGGCAAGGAGATCAGCCTCGAGGACGTGAGGCTCACTCTGGAGAAGCTCCCCGACCGTTTCTCCGAGCACCCCCAGACCGTCGTGGTGCTCACCAATCTGAATTATCGCGAGGCGCCCGGGCTGCGTCCGGCCGACAAGAATGCGCAGTCACGCGTCAACTGGCGCGAGGTCGCCCTCGAGGGACATACCGCGCACGAGTTCGACCGCCAAATCAACGAGCTCCGCCCGACCCTGGCCGACTGGTGGAAGGTGCGCACGAGCCCCAGCACCGGCAACCCGGTCTACGTCGAGCCCTCGGTAATTGCGCTCTACCGCTCCGATCACCGGTTCACGCTCGACGCGGTGATCCCCAGACCCGATACGCTGATCGGCGGCTACGACCTCGTCATCGCGGCTCAGCCGTTTCGCGCGCGGCACCCAGCCGAGCTCAAGGCACGGCTCGTGCTCGAGCCGCTTACCGCCTCGCTCGCGCCGGGCGGGCGCATGATCACGATCCAGGCGACCGGCCAGGACCCGGGCATGGAGATCATCCGCAAGGTCTGGCCGGGCGAGGATCCGTTCCAGACCCCCGGGCCCGTGCTTATCCAGGAGCTGCGCTCGCGGCTCGCGGCCCGCTTCCCGGAGCGCGAGTTCAGCATCGACAGCGAGTCGCACAGCTTCTTCCGCTACTCCCTGCACGTGATGCCGAACGAGGTCACCGAGAACATCGGCACGTCCACCCGTCTCGCA
>JAKZYK010000393.1:0-10628 GCA_047514485.1 Gammaproteobacteria bacterium | reverse complement strand
CGAGCATCTCGCGGTCGCGGTCGGGGTGCTGCATGAAGCTCGAGAATACGCCGGCGACGCGGACGTTCGGCATCCGTGCGATCCGCTCGATGAGGTCCGGCGCAAGATCATGGCGCACGCCGACCCGGCGCAACCCCGTGTCCACCTTCACGAACACCTGCGCGACACGGCCCTGGCGGCGTCCCGCCGCTTCGAGCTTCAGTGCCGCCTCCTCGGCGAACACCGCCATCGTCAGCCCCTGCTCGACGACGCGATCGCACTGCGCGTCGGAGAACAGCACGTCCATCACCAGCACCTCGCACCCGACGCCCGCGGCGCGCAGCCGCTCGGCCTCGAGGAGCTTCGCGACTATCACCCAGCGGATGCCCTCGGCGACGAGATGCGCCGTGATCGGGACGAGCCCGTGGCCATAGGCGTCGTTCTTCACCACCGGCATGACCTCGACCCCGACCCGCTCCCGGATGCGGGCGAGGTTGAAGCTCAGGTGGTCGAGGTCGATCTCGATCCAGGACGAGCATTCACCGAGCCTGCGGGTGATTTCCGCAGCGTTCGGCTGGGTTCGAAACCAGGCATGGGGGTCGGACATCGGCGTTGATCCGTTCATGGCAGGCAAGCAGACTGAGGATATCCGCATCCATAGTGTCCCGGCGACTCCCGATGCTCACGGGTAGGGGAGTCCCCACGGAAAGGTCGGATTGGCGAAGTGCAATCCGGCACAGTGTCGCGGTGTCGGGTTGTGCCTCCGGCTACCTACGGGGAGAAATTGAAACTGAGACACGACCCGCTCCCGGTCTTTCGGCCCCATGCCGTCCTCCTTCTCGCGGCGGCGCTCGCTACGGCGACAGCGGCGGCGGGCGTGTATCGCGTGACCTGCAAGGGCATCTACAAGCTGTCCACCACCACGACCGGCGACTCCTGCACCGAAGACGGCATGCTCGACGACGCGCACGGCCGATTCCTGCCCAGCCTTTCCGAGGCGCACGCGGATCTCGGGCGCGGCATTCTCGCCGCCACCGCGGGCGGCGGTGCGATCCGCGACATCGGCTACGACGGGCGCGAAGCGACGTCCGTGATCATCGAGCGGTTCCGATTGAACGGATCGTGGACGGGAGAGATGCCAGTCGAGATCACCATGAAGCTACGCTATCGATTCGAAGGCGACGGCGAGTCCCGGCTCCGGGTGCTGCTCAGAAGCTCGGTTTCCGGCGCGGTCCGGGGCGAGCATCAGGCCGCCGTGTGGATGCACTACACCGGACTCGGCGGCGCGGTGGTGATCGCGGGACGCACGAGAGGTCGTTTCCACCAACCAGCCAACGGCAGCATCGAGAATCGGACGACGATCGAGCTCAAGGTCATCCAGAGGATCGACGCGGCGGCCCCCGATCTCGAGATACGCGCCGATCTCCTGGCCTACGCACTGCCCAACCTGGGATTGTTCGAGGAATTTCTCACGTCGCTGGTGCACGCGCGAGGCGAGATCGGGCTCGCCGCACCCTGCCCGTTTCGCATCGAGGCTCCCTTGCGCATGCTCGCCTGGGGCGCAAAGACCGCAGCGGGTGACGACCGGGATCTGAGCTTTCGGTGCTGACGAGAGCCGCGCGCGGCAACGCGGAGCCCTTCAGCAGATGCCTCGCTTGCGTTTTCCGACGCGGACCCTCGGATCCCCCCGGCACATGACGCCGCGGTTACGGACTGACATCGAAGACCCTCAGGCCAGTCTCGGGCGAGATGCAGATGCACGGCAACGGAAGCAGCACGACCCTGGCACGGACTCATGACACCGATGAGGACCTACCGATCCCCCCGAAGGCGGAAAACCAGTTTCTGTGAAATGTTCCAGGAAATTCACTGGACACTCGACCCGAGGCTCCTCAATACCTACCCTGTCAACTTTCTTCCCAGCGACTGAAAGAGGCCGGCCCCGCATGAAGAGCGAACGAACCACGGTGGTCATTCAAGGAGTCGAGTCCGCCTGCGAAGTGCCCGGCATCGAGGCGATCGAGGCCGATGCGGCGTTTCGATGCGCGAGCGACCTCGACGCGCTACGCGATGCGCTGCCGGGCGCCGAGGTGCTGCTCGGATGGAACTTCGCTGCCGATGACGTCATGTACGCCTTCGAGTGCGCGGACCGGTTGCGGTGGATCCAGTGGGGCGGCGCCGGGGTGGACGCGGCTCTGTTCCCCGCCCTCGTCGAGAGCGACGTCACCCTGACCAACGTTCGCGGCGTATTCGATCGCGCCATGGCGGAATACACCTTGGGCATGATCCTCGCGTTCGCGAAGGACTTCCGCCGGACCGACACGATGCAGCACGAGCGGACGTGGTCGCACCGTCTGACCGAGACGGTCGCGGGAACGAAAGCGCTCGTGGTGGGCGCCGGCAGTATCGGGCGCGCGATCGCCCGCGCGCTGCGGGCGGCCGGCATCGAGGTCGAGGGCGTCGGGCGCACCGCGCGCGACGGCGACCCCGACTTCGGCCGGGTGCACGGCAACGAGGGTCTGAACCGGCAACTTGGGTCCGCGGACTGGGTGGTGCTGATCGCTCCGCTCACCGGACAGACTCGCGGCCTGTTCGACGCGGCCCGATTCGCGGCGATGAAGCCCACGGCGCGCTTCTTCAATCTCGGGCGCGGCGCGCTGGTCGACGAGCCGGCCATGATCGAGGCGCTTGAAAGAGGAGTCATCGCCGGGGCGGGCCTCGACGTCTTCGCCGAGGAGCCGTTGCCGGCCGCGAGCCCGCTTTGGGGGATGGGTAACGTGCTCGTCTCGCCGCACATGTCCGGCGACTTCCACGGCCACAAGGCAACCATGGCAAAGGTGTTCATCGAGAACTTCCGGCGCTACCGCGCCGGCGAGCCGCTCGTGAACGTGGTCGACAAGCGGCTTGGCTTCGTGCCTGGATGACGCTCGGAGTCGCTGCCTGATCCCGCGCCGCGCTGCTGCCGTGTGTACCGTTCGCTTCTGGACAACGCGCGGGGTTGTTGCCCGTTACCGCGCTGCCGTATCTCCATGCGCAGGTTCGTCCCGTGGCGACACGCGGAGTTGACCCCAACCTTCAGAGTTCGGCCGCGAGCTTCAGCACCGCTCGCGCGAGTGCATCCTTGTCCGCGTCGGTCCGCATCAACGTCGGGACGGCGCGCACGGGGCCATCGAACCCGGCCGCATCCTCCGCATCCTCCGAGTCGATGATCCATGCGTCGGCGACGCCTTCGTAGTGGCGCTCGATGCTCCGGTTCGAGACGTCGAGACCGAGCTCGCGCATCATCTTCGCGGTGGGACCCTTCACCGCGCCGCCCCCGATGATCGGCGAGACGCCAATCACCGGCGCCGCGGCGGCGCGGATCGCGTCTCTCATTCCGGGTACCGCGAGGATCGGGTCGATGCTGATGAAGGGGTTGGAGGGACACACGACCACGCAGCGGAGCGAGCGGTCGGCGAGCGCTTCGAGCACCGCGTCGCACGGGCGCGCGGTCTCGGCGCCCTCGAAATCGAAGCCGGTGACTATCGGCTCGCACCGATCACGCACGAAGTAGTACTGAAATGGCAGCCGCCCGTCCGGCGTGCGTACTACGGTGCGCACAGCCGCGTCGCACGCAGGCACGATCCGTGCGTGCACCCCGAGGCGGCGCGCCATGTCCTCGGCGATGCGTGACAACGGCTCGCCGCCCGCGAGGTGGCGGGTACGCTCGACGTGCAGAGCGAGATCGCCGTCCCCGAGCCGGAACCAGGTCTCTGCGCCGAGATCGGCCAGCACCTGCATGAAGGTCCACGTCTCGCCGACGCGCCCCCAGCCGGTTTCCGGGTTGGCGATTCCGGCCAGGGTATAGAGAACGGTGTCGGCGTCGGGACAGATACGCAGCCCCAGGTGGTCGAAGTCATCGCCCGGATTGCAGATCACGGTGAGCGTATCGGGCGGCACGACGCGGTACAGACCGAGTGCGAGCTTCGCCCCACCGATACCCCCGGACAGCGCCGCCACCGTCCCGGCGTTCATCGGAAGAGGCCGCTGTGACAGACACTCACGCCGCGGACCCACCACCTGAGAGGGCGGACGTCGCGGGTCACCACGGCGGCGAGGCAGGCGATCATGCCGTCCACGCCCTTTGGAGGGTGCCGGCGTGTTGCGCGTTCACCGGAAGAGATCACTCTCACGTTCGCGCACGAGCGCTCCGGCGGGCGCCGGCGCGGCGCTCCATGCGAGCCCCCGCATGTGCACCGCCGGGACTCCCTCCCCGGCTTCGCCGGCAACGAGGTTCGCGGCCGATGCAATCTGGTCGGCGAAGCCGGTCAACGTCACCTTCAGCGGCACACCGAAGAGGTCCGGCGCGCCGCGCAGATCGGTGAGCGACGGCAGCCCGGCCGCGCCGATCGCGATCCCCGCGACCCCGTGCCGCCACGGGCGACCCGCGCTGTCGCTGATCACCACCGCGATATGACACCCGAACCGATCTTCGAGTCCGCGATGGAGTGCCGCCGCGCTCGCGTCCGGATCGAGCGGCAGCAGGATCACCGCCTCGTCGTCGCTCGGATGACCGACGTTCGAACGATCGACACCGGCGTTTGCCATGACGTGTCCGCTGCGATGCTCGGTAATCAGTACGCCGTGGCCGTGGGCGACGATATCGTTCGACTCACCGAGCACGACCTCCACCATGCGCGGGTCCTTGTCGAGGGACGCCGCGAGCTCGATCGCACGCCGCGACGGCGCGACGCCGGCGAGTCGTACTTGGCGCCCTTCCGCCTTGGAGACGATCTTCTGGGTCACGACGACAACGTCGAAATCGGCCGGCGAGATGCCGGCGCCCTCGATCGCGTCGCCGACGAGGCACGCGACATCATCCCCTTCTTGCACGAAGGGGATGCCCGCGAGCGGCGTCAGCTTGACAGAGCCCGGCGGCATCTCTCACCGCCTCACGGCCAGAGAAAAGGAGAAGCGGAAAACAGCAAAAGATCTGGTGAACGCTGCGCCCGGCGAGCGGGTTCGCCGAAGATGACGCACCCCGGGCTCTCACGCAGCACAGAACTGCTGTGCCCTGGGAGCGACGACATCATTTCCTTCGAGAACCGGTGAGCAGTACGGGCCGCAGGCCGGGACAGATCAGCCGAGCCCGGACCTCACCAGCGGCACGGACGAGTCGCGCTCGAACCGCCTTGCGGGGCGGTTCACCGGCTCTGACAACGCAGGGGCACCGAACGCAGCATTGCGGCGCTCCGCCGGCGCATCGGTGTAGCGCGTGGTGCGGTGCCGGGGCGAACGTCCGGCTTCGCGGATGATGGATTCGAGCCGTTCCGGCGGCATCTCCTGTCCGAACCCGGCGCCCGCCGCCCGGGTGATCGACTCGTTCATGAGGGTCCCGCCGACGTCGTTGGCGCCGGCCGCGAGCGCGAGACGCATCCCGTCCGGCCCCATCTTCACCCACGACGTCTGGATGTTCACGACCCACGGGTCGAGGGTGAGCCGGGCGACGGCGTGAATCAGAACCGCCTCGCGCAGCGTCGGCCCGCGCCGAGCGCGGCCGCGCAGGTACATCGGCGACTCCATGTGCACGAACGGCAGCGGCACGAACTCGGTGAACCCGCCGGTGCGCTCGGCAAGATCGCGCACCCGCAGCAGGTGCCGCGCCCAGTGCCGGTAGCCGTCGACGTGGCCGAACATGATGGTGGCGGTCGAGCCGAGCCCGACGTGGTGCGCCGACTCCATCACTTCGAGCCACTCGGCGGTGGTGATCTTGTCCGGGCACAGCACGCGGCGCACCTCGTCGTCGAGGATCTCGGCCGCGGTGCCGGGCAGCGATCCGAGCCCCGCTGCGCGGAGCCGCTCGAGAAACACGGGGAGATCGATACCTAGCGTCCGCGCCCCCTGCCAGACCTCCAGCGGCGAGAACGCGTGTACGTGGATCCCGGGTGCCGCGTCTTTCACCGTGCGGCAGATCGAGAGGTACGTCTCACCCGTGTAGTCGGGATGGATACCGCCCTGCAGGCAGACCTCGGTCGCGCCCCGGGCCCATGCCTCGCGAGTGCGGCGCGCGATCTCTGCCAAGTCCAGATTGTAGGGCCGGCCGCGCAGGTTCGCACTCAGGCGTCCCTTCGAGAACGCGCAGAACCGGCACTTGAAGTAACAGACGTTGGTGTAGTTGATGTTGCGATTGACGACGTAGCTCACGGTATCGCCGTTGCGCTCGCGGCGCAGCGCATCGGCCGCCTCGCAGACCGCACGCGCTTCGCCGCCGCGTGCCTCGAACAGCCGTACGACATGTGCTTCATCGAGCGGCGCCCCCTCACGCACCCGATCGAGCACGCGGGCGAGCGATTCGGAGGCGCGAAGTGCGATGACATTTGCCGCGAAGCTCACCGGTAACCGATTTTCGCCTCCCATTTGTGGGCTCGGCTCGCGCCCGCGCCCCGGAACACCGCCGATGGCGAGGTTCGCCGGTGCCTGCTCCGCGTCTCTTGCGTACCAGTCCGACTCGGATCCGAGCCTTGCCCTATCGCCCGTTGCAGGACCCACCGGCGCCTGCTCCGCGTCTCCCGCATACCAACCCGACTCGCGCCCAAGCCCCTGGCCGTCGCTTGCCGCGAGTACCGCGCTTCGGAGCCCCGGATCGACCCACCGTTCGAGATCGTCCACGTAGCGCGGATGGATCGGGAGCCGCGGCGCGAGCGATTTGCCCGCCGCCTCGGTGGCGCGCTCGAGCTCGATCAGATGCGGCCAAGGCGCCTCCGGATTCACGTGGTCCGGGGTCACCGGGGACACCCCGCCCCAGTCGTCGAGTCCCGCCTCGATGAGGCGGCCGAGCACCCCCGGGCGCAGGTTCGGCGGCGCCTGGACGCTCGTGCCCGGCCCCAGGACGAGCCGTGCCACCGCGATGGTCCACAGATGATCCTCGAGCGAAGGTTCGGGGGCCGCCGCCATCGGCGTGCCGGCCTTCGCCCGAAAGTTCTGCACGATCACTTCCTGGACATGGCCGTGCCGATCGTCGAGATCGCGGATGGCGAGCAACGCCTCGATGCGCTCGCGTCGGGTCTCGCCGATCCCGATGAGGATCCCGGTGGTGAACGGCACCGCCAGCTCACCCGCCCGCTCCAGCGTCGCGAGCCTCACCTCGGGGTCCTTGTCCGGCGAGCCGTAGTGCGGTCCCCCCTTCTCGCACAGCCGCCGGGCCGTCGACTCGAGCATGATCCCGGCCGACACCGAGACTTCGCGAAGACGGGCCAGCTCTTCGCGCCGCATCACCCCGGGGTTGACGTGAGGCAGGAGGCCGGTCTCCTCATGCACGCGCCGCGCGGCATGGACCAGATAGTCGATGGTCGACTCGAAGCCCATCTCCGCGAGGGCCTCGCGCGCCGCCCGGTATCGCCGCTCGGGCTGGTCGCCCAGCGTGAACAGCGCCTCCGTGCAATCGGCCTCGGCGCCGCGGCGCGCGATGTCGATCGCCTCGTCCACCGTGAGATACGGCGCGCGGACGTTGCCAGGCGTCTTCGCGAAGGTGCAGTAGTGGCACACGTCGCGGCAGAGCTCGGTGAGCGGGATGAAGATCTTGCGCGAGTACGTGACGACGTCGCCCGAGCGGCAGTCGCGCACGCCGCGCGCGGCCTCCATCAGCGCACCGGTGTCGTCGACCCCGGCGAGCGCAAGCACCTGCGCCTCGTCGAGACGTTCTCCGCTCGCCACCGCGTTGAGGATCGAGTGCTTCGTCATGGTCATCACAGAGTCCGATTCGAGTCCGAGTACAGGTAGAGCCGCGCGGTGAAGCGATCAGCCCAGGCGCGGTACGACATCTTCCATGAACATCTGCATCTGCTCGAAGCGGGCTTCGAGAGAATCACCGACGATGTGCAGCACGTTGAAGTGATCGATGCCCTGCTCGATCACGGCACCGATCATCGAAGCGACCGACTCGGGGGTACCGACCCAGTTGTTCGCGATTTGCCGTTCGAGATCGAGCCCTCGCATCGCGCGGTACCGTCCGAACCGGCTCTCACGGTACGCGGCCGCCGCCGCTTCGTGGGTCTTCGCCAGCAACAACTCGCCCTCGGCGAGCACGTCGAACTCGTTGATGGTACGCCCGTACGCGCCTGCCCGCTCGGCAAGCGCCCGCTTGCGCTCGGGTGCAGCGCCGTACGGGACCATCAATGCGTTGCCGAACTTCGCAACGCGATCGAGCGCGTCGTCAGTACGCCCGACCATGTAGAACGGCAGCGGATTCTGGACCGGCTTCGGATTCAGCGCGACGCCTCGAATGCTGACGTAGTCTCCGGTGAACGTCACAGCACTGGCGTCATGGGCGAGCAGCCGCCGCAGAACCTCGGTGAACTCCGCGGCCATGTTGCCCCGATGCGCACGTCTGCGCCATGCCGCGACCGCCTCGAACTCCGCCCGCCACGCACCGAGACCGAGCCCGAGCAGGAACCGGCCCTTCGACAGCCGATCGAGCGTCGCCGCCTGCTTGGCGAGGATCACGGGATCGCGGTAGGGGAGAATGATGACTCCGGTGCCGAGCTTGATCCGGTCGGTCTCCGCCGCGGCGTAGGCCAGGGTGATCATCGGTTCGTACCAGCGCGGGCGCTCCGCCGCGCTGACCCCGCTCTCGGGTGTGGGGGTCAGGAAGTCGGTCGCCCAGACCGCTTCGTAACCGAGCCGCTCCGCGAGCTTGACGCACTCGATGACGTCATCGGGCGCGGCGAATCCGCAGGGCACGAACACGCCTTCGCGGCATGTAGGAATCTCGATGTCGAAGCGCGCCCCGCTCACTCGCTGCATCCTTTCACGATCGGGATCGGACGATCCGTCGCGCCGTGAGTACACCCCAACTCATGGCCGTGCACAAGCACTGCACGTGAGCGTGTCTGGCCCGAAGGCGGCCAGCATCCCACATGCAGAAACGTTTCGGCTGAGCGCAGCGGCCCGGGAGGCGGGGCCGAGAACGTGTTTCGTCACCACCGGCGGTCCCGGGACCTGCTACGGCCTCCGGTGACCGGACCCTCGTCGCCCCCCGCGCGCAGGTGGACGTGAGGCACGCCGCAGGCAAGGCATCGACGCGACCGGACAGCGTCACTTGAAGGCGCGAAAAGACTTCCACTCCGTTCGGCATTCGACGAAGATTCGCCGCCTTCATCGCCATCCGACGAGCAACCCAGGGGAGACTGCACCGATGAACGTAGGCGACCCGAACCGGCACCGCCCCCCCGAGCCGCACGTGCAGACGATGCGGGTCCCGACCATGGCCGATATCGACTTCGCGGCGCTGCGGCTCAACCGGCTCGAACGGCTGCAGGCGATGATGAGGAAGCGCGACATCCCGATCGCGCTCTTCTACAACCCCGCGAACATTCGCTACGCGACCGGCGTCGACGTGATGGGGGTGTGGACGGCGACGACGCTCGCGCGGTGCTGTCTCGTCGCGGCGCAGGGTGACCCCATCCTCTTCGAATACCAGAACTCGATGCACGTCGCCGAGAAGCACGTGAAGGACGTCCGGCCCCACCGCGGCTACCAGTTCATGGGGCATCAGGGGTACGGGCTCGCGCGGCAGTGGGCGGAAGGCGTCAAGGACGCGATGCGCGAGATGGGCTGCGCCGGCGAGCCGCTCGCGGTCGACAAGCTCGACGGCAACGGGTTTCGCGCGCTCACCGACCTTGGCGTGGAGATCACCGATCCGACGCCCGCCACCGTCGACGCGCGCGAGGTGAAGACACCGGAAGAGGTGAAGCTGATGCTCGTCAACGGCACCATCGGCGATGCGATGATGGCCGATTTCGAGGCCGCGATCCGCCCCGGCATCCGCGAGCACGAGCTGATGGCGGTGTTGAACGAGTCGCTGTTCCGCCATCACGGCGAGTTCATGTTCACCCGCCTGATCGCGACCGGCACCAATACCAATCCCTGGATGTCGGAGGCGCACGACAAGCTCGTGCAGCCGGGTGATCTGGTCGGGATCGACACCGACGCGAACGGCTTCGAAGGCTACGTCATCGACTTCTCGCGCACGTTCCTTTGCGGGAACAAGGCGACGGAAGGCCAGAAGGAGGCATACCGCATCGCCTACGACTGCGTGAACGGCATGCGCGAGGTGATGAAGGTCGGCATGACCTTCGAGGAGTTCTCGCACGCCGCGCCGCAGCTCCCGCCCGAGTACCGCAATCTTCGCTACGGCGGGATGGCTCACCAAGCCGGGCTTGAAGACGAAGGGCCGGGCATTCCGTACCGCTACGAGACCGATGTCGGCGGCAAGGCGATGCCCGAACGCGAAATCCAGGAGAACATGGTGTGGTGCCTCGAATGCTACGCCGGCAAGGAAGGCGCGCCGTACGGCGTGAAGCTCGAGGACGAGGTGCTGCTCACCAGGGACGGTGCGCTGCCGTTGATGACGTATCCATTCGAGGCGAAGTTGTTGTGATCCGAGTTGTCGTGCTTCGGGGATGGCTCCGGCAGCGAAGCGGCTAGCATCTCGCCCTCGCGTCGCTGACGTTCAGGGCATCTGCCGGATTACCTCTTGCGGTGGTGCCGTCCTGTATTCACCCCCGCACCGCTTCGCTCCGTACAAGCGCGGTCACGAAGAGACGGACCTCGCCGGCGAACGGTCCGGCCGGGGAAGGGTGGAGCAGAAATACTCGGGAACGAGCTCGGCG
>JAKZYK010000392.1:0-2691 GCA_047514485.1 Gammaproteobacteria bacterium | reverse complement strand
GCAGGCGGCGGTGATGCGATCGCGCCCCGCGGCGGGCGGGACGTCGAGAAAGTTCGCCGGCGCCCCGCCGTGGAGCTTGAGGAGGTCCATCGTGGCCATCGCGAGCCCGGCGCCGTTCACCACGCAGCCGATGTCGCCGTCGAGCGCGATGTAGTTGAACCCGTGGCGCGCCCGCTCGAGCCGGCCTTCGTGCTCGCGCTCGCGCAGGTCCTCGATGTCGCGGTGGCGGAACATGGCGTTGTCGTCGATGCTCATCTTGGCGTCGAGGGCGAGCAGCTCGCCGTCGCGGGTGAGCGCAAGCGGGTTGATTTCGATGAGCGACGCGTCATAGGCGACGAACGCGTCGTAGAGTCCGATCATCAGGCGCTCGGCCTCGGCCAGATGTTGCTCGCCGAGGCCGATGTCCCGCGCGAGACGCCGCGCATCGGCGCCGTTCAGCCCGTCCATCGGATCGATGGTGACCTGGGAGAACCGTTCCGGCTGCTCGCCCGCGACCACCTCGATGGACGTCCCGCCGGCATCGGATCCGACGAGGGCGATGCGCGATGCGGTGCGGTCGAGTCCCAGGGCGAGGTAGTGCTCGCTCTCGGCCTGGCACACCGCTTCCACGTACACCCGCCGAACGTGCTCGCCCTCGGCGCCGGTCTGCGGTGTGACCAGCCGCGAGCCGAGCATCGCGCGCGCGGCCTCCCGCACGTCGGGTTCGGAGGCCACGATCTTCACGCCTCCGGCCAGGCCGCGGTCGCCGGCGAGTATCTGGGCCTTGACGACCCAGCGCGATCCGCCGATGCGGCGGGCGGCCTGCTCGGCCTCCTCCGCGGTGAACGCGCATTCCCCGGGCGGCGACGCCACTCCGTACGGGCGCAGGAGCTGCTTGGCCTGATACTCGTGGATGTCCATCGGACGCGTCGGCGGGTGTTGACCGGAGTACGATATTCCAATCTGTCGGCAGCAACAAACGCAGCTATTTCAGACGCGAGCCCTCACCGAGGCCCGCCTCCCGGGCCCACTCGGCGGCGGCCACCTTCCTGCCTCCCTCGGGACGCACGCGCTTGACGAGAATCTGGCCGTCGGCGGTCGCCACCTGCACGCCGTCGTCGCCGACGCGGGTGATCTCCCCGGGCTGAACGCTCATCGCTTCACCGACCTTCGCGCTGTCGAACACGGCGACCTTGCCGCCCTCGAAGGTGGTCCAGGCGCCCGGCGCGGGGGTGCAGCCGCGGATCAGGTTCCAGGTCGTGCGCGTGGGCATGTGCCAGTTGATGCGCACCAGGTCCCCGCGACACCATCCCTCGTAGGTCGCCTTCGAGTGGTCCTGCCCGATTTTCGGCGCCTTGCCGTCGCGCACCAAGTCCACGCTCTCCAGCATCGCCTCGACCCCCAGGGAAAAGAGCTGGTTGAAGTAGAGACTGCCCAGGGTGTCGTCGTCGGTGATCTCCACCTCCTTCTGCATCAGGATCGGGCCCTCGTCGAGCCCGTTGTCCGGCCAGAAGATGGACAGGCCGGTCTTCGTCTCGCCCCAGATGATCGGCCAGTTGATGGAGCTGCCGCCACGGTGCCGCGGAAGCAGCGACGGGTGGTACTGGATGGAACCGTGGGTGGGAACGTTCAGCACCTCTTCGGGCACGAACGCGATGACGTAGGCCATGACGCAGAGATCCGGGCGCAGCGATGCCATCTGCTCGGCGGTTTCGGCCCGGCGATAGGACCGGGGCTGGAAGACGGGCAGTCCCCGCTCCATTGCGCACTGCTTGATCGGATCAGGAGGCCGGCCTTCGCGGTCCGGCGCACAGTACACGCCGACGATGTCCTCGCCCCGATCGAGCAGCGCTTCCAGGACACTCTTCCCGAATGCCTGCTGGCCATGCACGATGATTCTCATGATGCACTCCTGTACTTCCCGAACGACTTCGAGCCGGGCGAGGTTCGCCCCGCGCCCCGTCGCGAGAGAGCGTTCCCCGGTCCCCCCGCGACGCCCCCCGGTGCTCGTCATCGACCGTGATTCCGGGTCCGATGACGACAGCGACAGCTCTGCTCGCTCGTGGCGGTTGCTGTCCGGCGATATTGGTATTCTGTCGACCAGATATGGTATACCAGATTCGCCAAGAATTCGGAATCCACCGCTCGCACGTACCACGATCGCGCCCGCGCACGGTGCGCGCCGATGCCAGATTCGGCCGACTCACCGGATCGAGCCTCCACCGCCGAGATTCGAGCTGTTCCGAACTGTTGTCGGGGGCTCGAGCACTGGACAACGACCGGCGTTGTTCGCAGGATCGGCGCCCCCCCGACCGCGCCACCGGCCGGAGCCTCGAAAGGCCCCGGCGGCGGACCGTCGCAGGATGAACCTCGGCGCATGCCATTGGAGAGAATTTCATGAACTTCCACGATCCGGTCAACCTCGAAACGTTCTTCGGCGCCACGCTGGCCGAGACCGACCACCTGCTCGCGCACAGTATCCAGAACGAGCTGCATCGCCAGCAGCAACGGATCGAGCTGATCGCGTCGGAGAACATCGTCTCGCGCGCCGTGCTGGAAGCCCAAGGGTCGGTGCTCACCAACAAGTATGCGGAAGGCTATCCCGCGCGGCGCTACTACGGTGGCTGCGAGTATGTCGACGTGGCCGAGAGCCTCGCGATCGCCCGCGCCCGGGAGCTCTTCGACTGTGCGTTCGCCAACGTGCAGCCCCAT
>JAKZYK010000391.1:0-3021 GCA_047514485.1 Gammaproteobacteria bacterium | reverse complement strand
GCTCAGATCACTCGCGGCGCCGGCGATGCACAAGCGACCGAGACCTATGCGTCGGCATTCGGTCAGGATCGCGAGTTCTACAAGTTCTATCGAAGTCTGGAAGCGTACCGCACGACGTTCGGCAGTACGTCGGACATCCTCCTGATCGAGCCGAAGGGTGAGTTCTTCGACTATTTCAAGGGAGCGAAGGCACAACCGTGAATCGCACTTCGTCCCGAGAGTTCACGCCGTCCGCCGGGCGCTGACGGTCGCGAGGGCGTTACGTGTGGCACGACCTGCTTGTCGCGTTTGCGCTCGTGCTCGTGCTCGAGGGCATCGTGCCCTTTCTGAATCCGCAGGGGATGCGGCGCGCGCTGCTCGCGCTGGCGCAGATGAATGACAACACGCTCCGGTTTGCCGGCCTCACGGTGATGGTGGCCGGATGCCTGCTGCTCTACGTCGTTCGCTGAGCCGGCGCGCACACTTTCCTATTCCACTGCCTGCTGTCCGATGGATCCTCGTAGAGAGCGCTGGCTGCTGCCCGAAGGCATGGAGGAGCTCGTGCCTCCGGAGTCGTTGCGGCTCGAGCGGATGCGGCGTTCGCTGCTCGATCTGTTCTCTCGCTGGGGCTACGAGATCGTCACCCCGCCGTTCATCGAGTATCTGGAGTCGTTGCTGACCGGCACCGGAGAGGACCTCGAGCTTCATACCTTCAAGCTGATCGATCAGTTGACGGGCCGGATGATGGGGGTCCGCGCGGACATGACTCCCCAAGTCGCCCGCATCGACGCCCATCGCCTGCGCCACGCCGGTCCGGCGCGTCTGTGCTATGTCGGGACGGTCCTGCACACCCTGCCCGAAGGCATTTCGGGCGCCCGCAGCCCGGTGCAGATCGGAGCGGAGCTCTACGGCCACGCGGGCTGCGAGAGCGATTGCGAGATCGTCTGCCTGATGCTCGAAGCGCTGGAGCTGTCCGGTATCGGGCCGGTGCATCTCGGCATGGGTCATGTCGGGATCTTCCGTGCGCTTGCGCGCCGCGCCGCGTTGTCGCACGAGCAGGAGATCGCATTGCACGAGGTGTTGCAGCGCAAGGCCAGGGCGGAGGCTCGGGAGCTGCTGGAAGAATGGGGGGTCGAGGCGCGGTGGGCCGCCGCGCTCACCGCGCTCGTCGGTCTCGATGGGGATACCTCGGTCCTCGAGCGCGCTGGGCGGGAGCTCGCGGGCGGTGGCGAGGAGGTCGAACGCGGGCTCGGAGATCTCGCCGAGCTGGTACGCGCCGTGCGCGCGCGCCGTCCTGACGTCGAGTTGCACGTGGACTTGGCCGAGCTCCGGGGATACCACTACCACACCGGCTTCGTCTTCGCCGCGTTCGTGCCGGGATATGGGCAGGAAGTGGCCAGGGGAGGGCGCTACGACGAGATCGGCAGCGTCTTCGGTCGGGCGCGGGCGGCCACCGGATTCAGCGCGGATCTGAAGACCCTCATCGCCTTGCAGGCACCCGGCGGCGATCGATCGGATGAAGCCGTCGTGACCGCGCCCTGGTCGGATGATCCCGCGTTGCTCGCCGCGATCCGCGAGCTCAGATCACGCGGAGAGCGCGTGATCCAGCGCTTGCCGGGTGAAACCGTACGCGGCGCCCGATGCCTGGACCGGCGCGGCGGGCGGTGGGTGATCATCGACGACGCGGCCCCGGAAGGCAGCCCGTCGCCGGAAGAAAAAGGGAGGCGGGGATGACCGGTGCGGTAGCCGTCATAGGCATGCAGTGGGGTGACGAGGGCAAGGGCAAGATCGTCGATCAGCTCACCGATCGCGCCTCGGTCGTGGTGCGGTTCCAGGGAGGGCACAACGCCGGCCATACCCTCGTCATCGGCGGTGAGCGCACGGTGCTGCACCTCGTCCCCTCCGGGGTGATGCGAGACGGGGTGCAGTGCCTGATCGGGCACGGTGTCGTACTGTCGCCGACCGCGCTTGTCGATGAGATGCACATGCTTGCCGAGCGTGGCGTGGCGGCGGCCGAGCGTGTGCGGGTGAGCGATGCGTGCCCGCTCATCCTTCCCTACCACGCGGCGCTGGATCGTGCGCGCGAGGCCGCACGCGGGGCCGTCGTGATCGGAACCACGGGGCGCGGGATTGGCCCCGCGTATGAAGACAAGGCCGCCCGCCGGGCGATGCGCGTCGGCGATCTCCTCGATCCCGCGCGGCTCGACGAGAAGCTCCGGATCCTCGACGAGTACCACAATTTCATGCTCACCCGGTGGCTCGGCGTGGATCGGGTCGACGTCGCCGAAGTCCGCGATGCGCTCGAGGCGGCGATCGAGCGGATCAGGCCCCTCGTGACCGACGTGCCCGGGGTGCTGCACGCGGCCATCGACGCCGGTGAGGGGGTGCTGCTCGAGGGTGCGCAGGGCGCTTGCCTGGACATCGACCAGGGCACCTTCCCGTTCGTGACGTCATCGAATACCACCGCGGGCGGTGCGGCGGCGGGAAGCGGGCTCGGTCCGCGCGACATCGGCTATGTCCTTGGAATCGCCAAGGCGTATACGACACGGGTGGGCGCCGGACCGTTTCCGACGGAGCTGCACGACGAGGTGGGGCGGCGCCTCGCCGCCCGGGGCAGCGAGTTCGGTGCGACGACGGGGCGGCCCCGGCGTTGCGGTTGGCTCGACGTCGTGAGCCTGCGTCGTGCAGTCCGGATCAACAGCGTCTCCGGGCTGTGCATCACGAAGCTCGATGTCCTGGACGAGATGCCGGTGGTGCGCCTGTGTACCGGCTATCGGATCGATGGGGAGCGGCAGGACGTGCCGCCGCGCTCGGCCGAGGAGCTCGGACGTTGTGAGCCGGTGTACGAGGACATGCCGGGCTGGAGCTCGCCAACGGTGGGGATCCGGTCGCGCGCCGGCCTGCCGCGGCCCGCGCGCGCGTTCATCGAGCGCATCGAATCGCTCGTCGGGGTCTCGATCGATCTCATCTCGACCGGGGCGGGGCGCGACGAGACCATCGTCGAGCGCCATCCCTTCGACTGACGGCCGGGATGCTCGATGC
>JAKZYK010000390.1:0-3891 GCA_047514485.1 Gammaproteobacteria bacterium | reverse complement strand
CGGTTCTCCCGAAGCCACTCGCGATACTGAAAGAGGGCCTCGGCCGCCCGCTTCGCAGCGGGGCCGATTTGCGAGGCGTAGGGCTCGGGCAGGTGTTGGCCGACCACCCGGGCGAGCTCGGCGCAGTTCTCGCGAACGCCGTTCGTTCTCTCGATCGCCACATCGGCCAGCTCGGGAACCGCCCCGCTGAGCGCCCGGGGCGCCTGAGAAACGATCGCTTCGATCTCCGTCAAAGCCTGAACGATAGCGGCTGCTCGGTCGGCGTCGTAGGGCACGGTGACTCCCGGTGCCCTCTGGAACCGGCCGCCGATGTGCCTCGTCACCCTGCTCACCGCCTGGCTCAGGTAGAAATCCGGGTTCTTCGAAGTCTCTCGGATCACATTCAGCCGGAAGTCGAGAGCGTCCAGCTCCGCCTGAAGCATCAAGTAGTCCACCTGGGCGTGCACGGGCCAGTTTCGAGGATTCAAGCGGTGAAGACGTTGGCGAAACTCGGGAAGCTCTCGTTTTCGTTTCTCCGCCTGCTCGGCGAAGTCGGGCACTCCGGCAGGCTGATCGCGTTGCCATTGGCGGAGCTCGGTGGCAAGGGCCACGAGCTCGGGAGGGTGGGACGGCTCTTGCCCTTGCGCGGCAGCGCCTACAGCCAGAGTGGCCGGGGCGAAAGGCAGAAACGCGATGAGGAGTCGGCGAATCATGGGCACCTCCAGCCATTGGACGCACCGGCCGGCGGCGCAACGAACGAGCCTGCTATCAGGCCGTCATTCCCGGCGTCGACTCGAAGCACTCCAAAGCATCAGGACGTGTTATACCACCTTCTTTGAGAGCAGCGTGGCTTTTCGAGCTCACGCGGGCCAAAGACAACCGAATTGGGTATGATGCATCGGTTGCCGGTTGCAGGAGAATTGAGAAACGCCGTGGTTCCACAGGGGGACGCTTCCCGCGAGGTCACCGTCATCGGGGCGGGGATTGTAGGCGTTTGCTGCGCTCTCTATCTACAGCGAGAAGGCTTCGCCGTCACCGTCGTCGATCGGGAGGCTCCCGGAGAAGGCTGCTCGAAGGGAAACGCGGGAATCTTCGGCGCTGCTTCGTGCGTGCCGCTCGCCCTGCCGGGAGCCGCACGCCGATTGCCCCGCACGCTCCTTTCCTCTTGTTCTTCGCTGTCGGTGCGGCTGCACCATCTCCCCAAGGTGGCTCCGTGGCTGCTCCGTTTCCTTGTGAGCAGTCGTCGCCGCCGCGTGGAGGCGATCGCCCGAGCTCTGCGCTCGCTGCAGCGATCTCTCTTTGATGCCTACGCACCGCTTCTAGAGGACGCGGGCGCCGCAGCGATGGTCCAGCGCTCGGGCAAGCTCCACGTGTACGAAAGCCGCCAGGCGTTCGAGCGAGATGGCTTGGAACGAGACATCCAGAGGCGCAACGGCGTGGAGGTTCGAGAGCTCACCGGTGAGCAGGCTCGCGAGCTCGAGCCGGCGCTCGCGCCAGGTGTGATGAACGCTGCTTACTTTCCTCAGGTGGCACACTGCATCGATCCCTTTCGCCTGGTCCAAACTCTAGTAGGGCATTTCCTGCGCACTGGAGGGCGTCTGGTGCGAGCAACGGTGAAGGCTTTCGAGCTTGGCAGCAAGGGTCCCTGTCGGCTCGTGACCGAGAGCGGCGTTATGGATGTGGAAACGTTGGTCATCGCTGCCGGCGCCTGGTCGCGCCCCTTGGCGGCCGAGCTCGGAACGAAGGTGCCCCTCGAATCCGAGCGCGGCTACCACACCATGTTGCCAAGACCCGGCGTGTCGGTGCGAATACCGATCAAGGCGGGAGGATGTGGGGTGGTCCTGACCCCCATGGAAGCCGGCCTGCGGATCGCAGGTATTGGAGAGCTCGCGGGGGTTACGAAACCAGCCGACTATTCCTGCGCAGACAGGCTCGTGTCGGTCGCCGAGAGTGTCGTTCCCGGCCTGTCCATCGAAGGAGCGACCTACTGGATGGGCCATCGCCCGGCGACGCCGGATTCCCTCCCAGTCGTCGGCCGTTCGCCCCGCTACCGCAACGTCTATTTCGCTTTTGGACACGGACACGTGGGACTGGCGCTGGCCGCCATTACCGCAAAGCTCGTTGCCGAGCTGGCTTCCAGGCGTCCAACTTCTGTCGACATCACGCCGTTCGCTCCCGATCGTTTCCATTGGTCCGGCGCGGCGACGATCAAGGAGTAGAACATGCAAATGACGGTGGCACAAGCGCTGGCGCGGGGCATGAAGGCCTACGGGGCGGAGTACGTCTTTACACTGACCGGCGCACCGCAGGATCCGTTAATCCAAATGCAAAATCGGGAAGGAATCCGGGTCGTTCTCGCTCGAAGTGAGCGCTCGGCTTTCTGCATGGCCGACGCTTACGCGCGGCTGACCGGCAAGCCCACCTTTGGGGTCGTCCAGTTCGGGCCGGGGGCGACCTATCTACCTCCGTCGCTCATCGACGCTTTCTGGGCCAATAGCCCGCTCATCGCCATCAGCGCATCGGCGAGTACGCGAATGAGGCATCGACTCGATTATCAGGAAGTCGATCAGTTGCCGATGTTCGCGCCCTTCACCAAGTGGAGCGGTGAGCTTCCCGCTCCCGACCGCATCGTCGATCTTCTGTCGACCGCCGTTCGGGCCGCCGTGAGCGGTGTTCCCGGCCCGGTATATCTCGGTATCCCGTACGACTTCTTCGATGTGTCGTTGGGCGAGCCGCAGCGCATTGCATGCGACGAGTCTCTTCTCGAGGTTCCGGCCCGGCGAGTGTCCCCCGGCGCCTCCGAGATTGAAGCGGCGCTCACGCTGCTGGCCGAGGCGGAACGCCCGGTGCTCTTCGCCGGCGGCGGAATCCTGCTCTCGAAAGCGTGGGAGGAGCTCACACGGTTTGCCGAGAAACTTTCGCTGCCCGTCGTCACCTCCCTCGCTGGCAAGGGCTCGATTGCCGACACCCATCCGCTCGCCGTTGGCGTCGCCGGGCGCTACTCGCGGAAAGTGGCCAACGACGTTCTCGGGATGTGCGATATCTGTCTGGTCATCGGCTCGCGACTGGGCTCTCTGGCAACGGACGGCTTCAAGTATCCGCGGCCGGAGAGCCGGATTATCCACGTTGACCTCGATGCGATGACGCTGGGCTGCAACTACCGTGAAGAGATCTCGATAGTGGGTGACGCGAGAACGGCACTGAGAATGCTTCTGGAAGCGGTCGAGGATGGGCCTTTCTCCGGAAGGCCGCTCCGGTGGCAGGCGTGGACGGAGGAGGTTCGCGGTAAGGTCGCCGAGTGGCGAGCCACGTTTCGCGAGCTTGCCAGAAACCCCTTGCACGACGGACGTCTCGATCCGAGATTCGTTATGCAAACGCTCGATGCGTACGTTGAGGGTGACGATATCGTCGTGGCCGACACCGGCTACATGGCGTCCTGGGCGTCGACTCTGATCGACCAGAAAGTGCCGGGGCGATCCAGTCTGCGCGCGGCGGGCTCACTCGGTTGGGCCTTCCCGGGCGCCTTGGGTGCGAAGCTCGCGGTGGGGGATAAACGGCGCGTCGTCTGCCTTATCGGTGACGGAGGGCTCGGCTATCACCTCGCCGATCTGGAGACCGCGCTCCGGTGGAAGCTTCCTGTCGTCACCGTCGTCATGAACAACGCCTCGCTCGCTTTCGAGTATCACGTCCAGAAGTACATTCACAAAGAGCTCTGCCCCGAAGTGAGCGATTTCCTCGATATCGACTTCGCCGCGGTGGCGCGGGCCTTCGGTGCACACGGGGAGCGGGTCAGCGAGCCGGACGCGCTCGCGCCCGCTCTGCGCCGGGCCGAGGCGTCGGGAAAGCCGGCGGTCGTCGATGTGGCCATCTCCCGCGAAGTGTACCCGCCCACCACGCGCTACGAGACCGTGC
>JAKZYK010000389.1:0-9339 GCA_047514485.1 Gammaproteobacteria bacterium | reverse complement strand
GGCGGATGGAGCGGCGCCGTGTACAACGCGGTCGGGGGACTGCTGCGCCACGGCGGAGCGCTCACCGCCATCGCCTGCCCGACGGTCAACTCCTACAACGGGCTGGTGCCCCGGGTCGGTGGGTTCGAGGGCGGCACCGTGACCTGGGCTCCGACCCACATGACCTACGGCAACAACAACCGCTCCTGCATGCTGCGGCTGCCCCAGAATCGGTTCTGCATCGAGAACCGCGCCGCCGACATGTGCATGAATCCGTATCTGTCGCTCGGAATGACTACCGCGGCTATCGTCGCCGGTGTGATCGAGGGCATCGATCCCGGGCCGCCGCTCGACAAGGATCTCTACCAGCTCACCGACGAGGAGGTCAGCGCCGGCGGCGGGCGGCGCCTGCCGAGAAACCTGTTCGAAGCGACCGAGATCCTGAGACGCGACCCGCTGGCGGCCGAGGTGCTCGGCCCCGTGATGCTGGACTCCTGGTTGCGGTACAAGGTCGACGAATGGGAGCGCTACCATCAGGCCGTGACGGACTGGGAGGTGGAGGAGTACCTGCGGCTCTACTGAGCACCACTGCCGTCCAGCGTCGGAGCGGGGCAACGCCTCGCGGGGTCGCGCCGACACCTGAGTCGAACGGTAGAGGATAGACGGTGAGCGAGCTTGAAGAGCCGGCGGTGAAAGCCATGGCTCTGCCTTCCCGGAGTAGAGCTGAACTCGCGGAAATTGTGATTCAGAGCCTGGAGGCGAAGGACGCAGAGACGATCAAGGCGGCATGGTCGGCCGAAATCCAGCGCCGTGACCAGGAGATCGGAGCAGGAACAACCACCACCCGGCCGGCGGACCCGTTCCTGATGGAAGCGCGCGAACAGCTCCACTGAGCAGATGCGGAGTGGCTCTGAAATGACGCCAGACTACGAGGTGTTCGAGCTCGGCGAGGTGATGCTGCAATCCGGCGCCAAGCTGCCGGATGCGAGGCTCGCGTACAAGACGTACGGCACGCTCAACGCGTGCGGCGACAACGTAATCGTCATGCCGACCTTCTACACCGGCACGCACGCACGCAACGAGGGCTATCTGCGCGCGGTGTCGGCCCTCGATCCGTCGCGCTACTTCATCGTGTCGATCAACATGTTCGGCAACGGTCTGTCGTCCTCCCCGAGCAACACCGCACCGCCCTTCGACGGCCCGCGGTTCCCCGCCGTCACCCTCTACGACAACGTGGCGTGCCAGCACCGGCTGCTTACCGAGGCGCTCGGTGTGAAGCGCATCGCGCTGGTGACGGGGTGGTCCATGGCCGGATCCCAGTCGTATCAGTGGGGAGCGCAGTTTCCGGACATGGTTGGCGCCATCCTGCCATTTTGCGCCTCGGCGCGCGCCTCGCCGCACAACATCGTGTTCCTCGAGGGGGTGAAGGCGGCGCTCATGGCCGACGGCGCCTTCGCGGGGGGTGACTACGCGTCGCCGCCCGAGGCGGGTCTGAGAGCATTCGGGCGGGTCTACGCGGGGTGGGCGTACTCGCAGACGTTCTATCGCGAGCGGCTCCACCGTGAGCTCGGCTTCGAGACATGCGAAGAGTTGCTACTCGCCTGGGAGCGCGACCAACTCGAGTGGGACGCGAACGATCTGCTGGCCAAGCTCCGGACCTGGCAGCACGGCGACATCAGCGCCAACGAGCGCTACCGGGGGAATTTCGAGCGCGCGCTCGGCGCCATCCGCGCCCGGGCGATCCTCGTCCCGTGCACGACGGATCTCTACTTTCCGCCCGAGGACAACGCCATCGAAGTGAAGCACATGCCGAACGCCGAGCTTCGCCTCTACGCCTCGCCCTGGGGCCATTGCGTGGCCACCCCAAGCCGTGAGGAGAGCGATTTCATGCGCTTTCTCGGCGAGTGCGTATCGGAGCTGCTGGCAGGCTGAGGACAGCCGGTTCCGCGCCGTAGTCCCGATGCAATGGGCCTACTCTTGTCCTGGCGCCGTCCCGGCAATGGGCGCCGAGTCTGCCTTCCGCGCCGGGCGAAGGCTTCCAGCCGGTATTTGGCTACATCGAGCGCGAAGGGCTGGGTCGCATGGCCGTTGTCGGGCTCGGCGGAAGCTTCCGGGGCGGGAGGGGGATTTGTCGAGCGTGTCGCCGTCATGCTACATACGGTGCCGTTGACGTCGCTTGAGAAACGGCCCCAAGAGGTTCTGTGCGTCCTTGGTTACAGTCTGTCATGGTCCGTCCTGAACCCATGCCCGTTTGGACGATTGGGGCGTTTGCGCCGCTACGCCGCCATCAACGCGGACTCCGGCGCCGGTGGCCGTCCCCACACTTGACCCGCTTGGCCTGCTCGCGTCGCTATCCTCGGCGCGCTTGCCGCTCGATTCGCTCGTCGCTCGATTGCAGTGGAATATTGACGTGCTGAACATATCGCTTGTCGGCGCGGGGTTCATCGGGCGCGTTCACGCACGGTGCATCGCCGCGAATGCCGCCACGCGGTTGGCGGCCGTCTACGATCTGGACGAACCGGCGGCGAGCGCCCTGGCCGCGCGGCATGGCGCCCGCGTTGCGAGTTCAATCGGGGAGATCACCGGCAGCGATGAAACCGATGCCGTGGTGATCGCATCGTCCACGAATTCCCACGGCGAGATCGCAAGGGCATGCGCGCGCGCGGGCAAGCGCTTTCTCTGCGAAAAGCCGCTCGACACGAGCTTCGACGCCGCCCTTTACACGATGCGGTCCACTCGCACCGCCGGCGTCTTCGCCGGGATCGGATTCAACCGGCGCTTCGATCTGCAATACGCGGCGCTCAAACGCGTCGTCGGTGCCGGCAAGATTGGCCGGGTGGAGATGATGCACGTCACCTCTCGCAGCCAGGCGCCGCCGACCCTCGACTACGTGAAGACGTCCGGTGGCCAGTTGCGCGACAAGGGCTCGCACTTCTTCGACCTTGCCTGCTGGATCGCCGGCGAACGGCCGGTCGAGATCTACGTCGCCGGCGCCTGCCTGATCGAGCCCCGATTTGCCGAATACGGTGATGTCGACACGGCGATGATCACCCTGCGCATGCCGAGCGGGGCTCTTTGCCATCTCGACTTCAGTCGCCGGACGGCCTATGGCTGCGATGAACGCATCGAAGTCTTCGGCGCAAACGGCAAGGTGGAATCGCGCACTCCGATCCCCGTCGACGTGGCGCTGTATCAAGGCGACCTCATCGTCCGGAAGGGTATGCACCAGCACTGGTATGAGCGCATCGCAAGCACGTATCCGGCGCAGCTTGCCGCGTTCGTCAAGGCACTGGACAACCCCGCACACGGGTTCCCGGGGCTGCTCGACGGCTTGGTCGCGGAGGCAATCGCAGAGGCCGGAATGCGTTCCCTGCAAGCCAACCGGCCCATGCCGATCGGGTACGAATTCGATGGATAGCCGAGGTATTCGTACGCTGGAGATGAACGACTCGGCAACAGACGCATCGGCGGCGCTCGATGCCCCGTGGTACGAGCCCGACGTCGACCGCGCTCAGCTCGTGGTGCTCATGCAGCGCAGCCCGGCCTTCTCGATTGAGAGGCCGCTGCCGCGCTACGAACAACCACTTGCCTCGCAATGAGACGCGTATGTCAATGACGGAGCCAGTACGGCTGGGGATGGTGGGTGGTGGCCCAGGCGCCATGATCGGCCCGACCCATCGCATCGCCGCGCGTATGGACGGGCACTATCGCCTGGTGGCGGGTGCTTTCTCGCGCACCCCGGAGCGCAATCGGGCGATGGGTGAGGAGCTGGCCCTGAGCCCTGACCGCGTATACGCGGATTACCGAGCGATGGCGCAGGCGGAGAGCGCGCGTGAAGACGGCATCGAGGCGGTGGCGGTGGTCACCCCGAACGACTCCCACGTCCCGATCAGCATGTGCTTCCTGCGGCATGGAATTCACGTCATCTGCGACAAGCCGCTCGCGACCTCGCTGTCCGACGCCGAGGAGCTGCGAGCCGTGGTGAACGAATCCGATTGCCTGTTCGCCCTGACCCACAACTACGCAGGCTATCCGATGGTGCGGGAGGCACGGGCGCGGGTGCTGGCCGGGGAGCTGGGCGCGGTGCGCATCGTGCAAGCCGAGTACGCCAGCGGGGCGCGCTCGCGCCTGGTGGAGGCCGCCGGCGACGAGAAGACCGCTTGGCGCACCAATCCCGCCATCGGCGGGCCGAGCGCGGTTCTGGGCGACCTCGGGGTGCATGCACACCATCTGCTGCGTTTCGTGACCGGGTGCGAGGTCGAGGCGGCGTCCGCATCGCTCGCAACCATGGTGCCGGGCCGGACGTCGCACGACGACGCCCAGGTCAGCCTGCGCCTGAGCGGCGGCGCACGCGGGGCTCTATGGGCGAGCTACGTAGCGGCCGGATGCCGCAACGGGCTGCGCCTGCTGGTCTGTGGCGAGTCCGGCACCCTTGAGTGGTGGCAGGAACAGCCCGAGATACTCACGATACATGCGCTCGGAGGCTCCACTCGCCAGCTTCACCGGGGCGATGCGGGCCTCAGCGCGGATGCGCAGGCGGCGACCCGCCGCAAGCCAGGCCAGCCGGAAGGATTTCAGGAAGCATTCGCCAATATCTACAGCGACATCGCGGGCTGGATCCGGACCCCGGCCGACGGGCCGCATCGTGCCCCCTGGCCGGCCGCCAGCGTACACGACGGGGTCGCGGGAATGCGCTTCATCGAGGCATGCATCGCATCGGACGAGGCCGGTGCGATGTGGGTGGACGCGTAGACGGGCCGTTGCAAGCTCCACGTTTCAGGTCCGAACAGGTGGCCGGACCACGCTGCGCGGCTCATTGAGATCAACTCCCATTGCGTGCCGGCGTTGCCAATCTTCAGGGCGAAACTTCAGGTCTTGTCAGACGAGCGGCTTCAACATTACGAAGGTGAGCTTGGCGCGGGATCAAGGGCATCCTTGAATTCTGAGTAGGTCATGTTCAATTTTCAAGATTGGGAGATCTCCTCGGCAAAGCGCCGCGCGATATGATCATCCACCCCGCGACGCGCTTCTCGTTGGCGTTCGTAACCATGGGAGCGGATTGGCGGACGCAAATGCTTCCGCGAGCATCGGCTGCTGCTGGTTGCAGCCTGAGCGTTGGCGAAGGCCAAGGCGCAGGCAGCAGGGCGTCTTCGGCCTCGATACGCTGCGGTGGCGAGTCTCTGTCTCGCGCAGGCGTCCGCCGCCGCAGGATTTTTTCGGGTTTCATCAACCTTTCACCAGAGTAAACTCTCGGCTGCGACGCGGACTCCGAATCATCCGAGATACATCCATGACTCCCCGAACGAGAGCGGAGCCGATCGACGTCGGCGAGGTCCCGGTGATCGACATCGCCCCCTTGCGCGACGGCACCAACCCGGGCGCTGTCGGAGCCGATCTTGCCCGGGCCGCCACCGAGGTCGGCTTCCTCTACGTCCGCAACCACGGGGTGGACGCCGCGCTCGTCGAGCGGGCGCGGCGCACCGCGATCGAGTTCTTCCGGCTGCCGGAGGAGGCCAAGCGCAGGGCTGGTACGAATCAATTCCACCACGGCTACCTCAAGCCCGGCTCGACCCGGATGTATGACGATGCCCGGCTCGATCTCAAGGAGAGCTTCAACTGGGGCATCGAGTTCGGCGGGGAGCGTGACGGCAAGTTCGACGGCAAACCCGGTGCCGAGCCTGACACCGAGGCGTCGCCCGCGAACCCGCTCCTTGGACCGAATGTGTGGCCGGCCGCTATGCTGGAGCTCAAACCCAGTGTCTGTCCCTACTTCGAGGCGGCGAGCGCGTGCGCGGAAGACCTCTTGCGGGGCTTCGCGCTCGGCGCCGGCCTCGACGCCGAGCATTTCATCCGATTGCGCGACCGGCCCGTGAGCCGGGGATCGCTCCAGTACTATCCCCCGCAGCCGGACGGCGCCGAGGAGGATCAGTTCGGCGTGGCCCCACATACGGATTTCGGCGTGCTCACCGTGCTCCGCCAGGACGAGATCGGAGGGCTCGAGATCCAACGGCGCACCGGCGAATGGGCCGCGATGCCGCCGATCCCCGGCACCCTCGTCGTCAACATCGGCGATCTGCTCGAGCGCTGGTCGAACCGCAGGTACCACTCCACCGTGCATCGCGTGATCAACTCGAGCGGCCGGGAGCGCCTCTCGCTCGTGCTCGCCTACGATCCGAATTTCGAGACCGTCGTCGACCCGCGCGCGTTCTGCGTGGAGGACGAGACGCCGCGCGATGAGCCCATCACCTGTGGCGACTACCTGCTGTGGCGGTTCAGAAAAGCCTTTTCGTATCGCCAGTGAGGTTGAGGAATGCCCTGATCGCCCGGCAGACAGGCGTCATCCTTCGCTGGGCGATGAGCGAAGACGAAGCCGGACAAGCAATGGCGCACATTCTCCCGTGATCCACCCGAAGCAGCGCTTCTCGGTCTTCTCGTTGCTGCGCAATGCGCTCGGCTACCGTACAGACTGGCAGCGGATGTGGCGCAGCCCCGAGCCGAAGCGCCGCTACGACGCCGTGATCATCGGGGGCGGCGGGCACGGGCTCGGCGCCGCCTACTACCTGGCCAAGGACCACGGCATCCGCAACGTGGCGGTCATCGAGAAGGGCTGGCTCGGCGGCGGCAACACCGCCCGCAACACCATGACCATCCGCTCGAACTTCATCCGCCCCCCGAGCGTGCCGTTCCACGAGGGATCGATGGCCCTCTATCGCGAGCTCTCGCGCGAGCTCAACTACAACCTGATGGTGAGCCGGCGCGGGATGATCGCGTTCCTGCAAAGCTCTCAGGCCGCGCGTACCGCGGCGCGGATGGCCAACACCATGCATGTCTACGGCGCAAAGTATGAGCTGATCGACGTCGAGGAGATCAAGCGCCGGCTGCCGATCTTCCGTCCGCCGCCGCGCCCGCGCATCGAGGTGCTCGGCGGGGTGTACCAGCCCGAGGCGATGATGGCGCGCCACGACGCGGTCGCATGGGGCTTCGCGCGCATGGCCGACGCGCACGGGGTCGACATCATCCAGAATTGCGAGGTGACCGGCATCCGGCGTGACGGCGCCCGCGTGACCGGGGTGGAGACCACGCGTGGCGTAATCGAGGCTGGGAAGGTGGGGATGGCGGTCGCCGGCCACGGCAGCGTGGTGGCGGCGATGGCCGGGCTCCGGCTGCCGATCGAGGTCCAGCCGCTGCAAGCGTGGGTCTCGGAGCCGGTGAAGCCGGTGCTCGACGAGATCCTGGTCTTCAGCGGCTACGGCTGCTACATGATGCAGTCCGACAAGGGCGAGCTGGTAATCGGCGGGCCGACCGATCCGTATCCGTCCTACGCCCAGCGCGGCACCTTCGGCGTCATCGAACAGGTCACTTCGGCGGTGCTCGAGATGTTCCCGATTTTCACCCGCATGAAGCTCTTGCGGCACTGGGCAGGCATGCTCGACATCGTGTACGACGGAAGCCCGATCATCTCGAAGACTTCGCTCCGCGGCTTCTACGTCGACGTCGCTGGTGCCGGCGGCTTCAAGACCACCCCCATGGCAGCGCGGATGCACGCGTGGCTGATCGCGAAGGATGAGCCGCACGAGCTGATCAAGGACTTCGGGCTCGACCGATTCGAGCGCGGGCGTCTCGTGGTCGAAGGCGGAGTCTCGTTCAACCGATGACGGCCGGCGTGACAACGGAGGCGGACCGGTGATCATCATTCCCTGCCCGCACTGCGGCCCGCGCAACGAGGACGAATTCGTGTGCTGGAGCGAAGTGGTGCCGAGGCCCGCGGACCCGGCGGCGTTCTCCGACGCCGAATGGGTCGACTACATCTACAACCACGACAACCCCAAGGGCTGGGTGCGGGAGCAGTGGTGGCACGAGCACGGCTGCCGGCGCTGGATCGTCGTCGAGCGCAATACCCTGACCCATGAGGTTGCCGGGGCGGAACCAGGGCGGCGATGAGCCGCCGCTGACGGCCACCGATGCACCTGACGGGTACCAGCCTTCTCCGCGCGGATTTCGGAGGTGCATTCCCCGGTCGTACGCGTGCCGTCACCCTGCCGATTCGGGTGGTGCACCGGATTCGTCTGATCGATCGGATATCGCATCCAGCGTGCGCAAATTCACATCGCGCTGCGGGAACGGAATCTCGATGCCTCGCTCGCGAAACAGGCGCACGATCTCGAACCGCATCGCGGTGGCGATCCGGACCCTCCGGCCGGCCAGCGGCACGAAGCAGCGGAGTTCGAAGTCGAGCGAGCTGTCGCCGAATGCCATGAACAGCACGTACGGCTCCGGTTCGCGCATCACCTCGGGGTGTGAGGCGGCAACCTCGATCAGGGTGTCTCGCACGAGGTCGACGTCCGTGCCGTATGAGACCCCCACCGGGACCTCGACTCGGGCCATCGCATCCTTGTGGGTCCAGTTGACCAGCGCCGACGAGAGTAGCTCGGAGTTGGGGATGATCACCGACGATTCCTGGAAGGTCCGGACCTCGGTAGCACGGACGTTGATGCGCTGGACGAAGCCCTCGTGTTCGCCGACGACGATCCAGTCGCCGATTTTGATCGGGCGCTCGGCGAGCAGGATCAGCCCGGAGACGAAGTTGTTGACGATGTTCTGGAGCCCGAACCCGATGCCGATCGAGAGTGCGCCGGCGATGATCGCAATGTTCGAGAGGTCGATACCGGCAGTCGAGATCGCCGCCGCCACGGCGATGATGAGCCCGACGTACCCGACCGTCGATTTCAGTGAGTTGCGCATTCCGGCGTCGAGGCGGGTCTGCGGGAAGACCCGGGTCTCGAGGAGGCGTTGTAGCCAGCGGGTCGCCGTGAGGAGGACGAGAAAGGTGATGACAGCGAATGTCAGGTCCGTAATCGACAGATGGAACGAGCCGATGCGGAATCCATCCACCGCGGCCGCGAGCCCGGCCTTGATGTCGACCCAGGCGAATCCCCAGCTCGCCAGCAGCGCGACTGCGACGACGCCGGCAATCAGCGTGTCGATCGCGACCACGAGCCAGAATCTCAGCATCGCACTGTCTTCGCGCCGTGCAGCAACGGCCGGTCCGGCACTACCGTCACGCTTGGTGAGGGCAAGGGTGACGGTATCGCGAGCTACCCCGTGCGCGATCACCGCAAGACCGTGGATTACGACGGTCTCGACGAGACTGATCGCCAGATAGTTCGCCAGTGGCTCGAATCCCGCGAGCGCCAGGATCGGGACCGAAAGCGCGGCGATGGCGGCTGCGATCCGAAGCGCCTTTCCGATGCGCAGCGAACCCGGTCCGGACGGCTCTGGCGCTGCCGCCGTCTCCGGCGATTCGCGGCGGCGCCACAGGTGCCCAGGCAGCAGCAGGAGGACGAATCCGGCCACCGCACC